>JAUUYD010000176.1 GCA_030590585.1 Spirochaeta sp. | reverse complement strand
GAACAACATTGATAATGAGAAAACATTTTATGATATTCATCTTCACTCTGGGACTTCTGATCTCCGGAATAACAAATCTCAGCTCCGAGGAATTGAAAGTCGTGGCGACTACCGAATGGACAGCGGCGTTCTGCAGAGCGGCAGGCCTTGAAGATATCAGGGTGCTGGCTCCTTCCTCATTACAGCATCCTTCTGATTACGATCTCAAGCCTTCGGATATCCCCGCACTGATGGAAGCCGACCTTATTGTTTTCGGTGGTTATGAGGCCATGATGGGACGCATCCGTTCCAATGCCGCAGGTACGGATACACGGATGCTGCAGATTATCACGACCTATACCCTGCCGGTTATGGAGAAATCCATCCGGGATATCGCTGCAGTTGCCGAATCGGAGGGGAAGGCCGAAGAAAATATCCTGATTATCAGAGAGGCTTTTGCTGAAGCCCGCCGGCTGGCCTCTCAAGCCGGTCTGGCCGGATATTCGGCGCTTGTGCATAAGTTCCAGGTACCATTCGCCAGAGGAGCAGGATTGAACGTTGTCAAGGAATTCGGACCGGCAGCTCCGGGTCCCAGACTTATAGCAGAAGCGGCGGAAACCGATGCGGCATTGGTTATCGATAACCGGCATAATCCGGTATCCGCAGCGATCAGAGAGGTATTACCGGACTCGTTTGCCTTGGAGCTTATTAACTTTCCCGGCATCGGGGGCACCCGAACACTGGCGGATGTGATTCTCTACAATGCCCGGATGCTCACCGGTACTGCGGATTGAGACACCCGCGGTGACGGTGGAATCCCCCGGTCACCGCGGTAGAGGTCAAGGGTTGTACCGGAGCACCGAAGGTGTGAGGAAAAATCCCTTTACAGCAGTCCAAGTCTCAAACCAATTGATGCGGTAAAGAAGGGCGTAGTATTCACATCCGACGAGAAGAACCAGAGCTTCCCTTCCAGGTAGGGTGCCAGATAGGTGATAAACTTACGGTCCGGAAAATCAATCTTGGGAATCTCCATTTGGGCGACTACGGCGGACATCATCCCTCCCCCGTTTTCACCAAAATTAGCGAAATAAGTGAAGTTTGCACCGATGGCAAAAGAGAAGGACAGGTTGTCCCATTTGGGACCCCAGAAATACCCCAGTGGAAGGTAGACCACATTGGCCAGAAGTGTGGCTCCAATAGCTGTACCATAGACACGTGCCGGTTCCTTTTGACCGTTGAACCATACTTCTTCAGGGGCATAACCTACAGAGACCTGAAGTTTGACATTATCATCAAAGAAAGTAACACCCAGACCGGCATTGAACCAAGTGGCACCTAAGGCGGATACATCGAAATACATACCTTGAATGAAGCTTGGAATTTCATATCGATTTAGACTTCCAGGGCGGACAGAGACGGAAACATCTTCCAGAATATGATCATCCGAAGCCGTCCCCGTGAGTACCAGCTCACCGTTAAAACTACCATCAGCAACAGATTCGTTGAGTTTTAAATCCGGCGGGGTTTTATCCAGATGAAGCAGCGTTCTTGAATACACCCAGCCATCGGGAAATTGGGCCCGGACCAGAATTGGCAGATCTCCTTCAACCATACGCTCAGCTTCAATTCGAAACTCCCAATCTTCGGTACCTTTGGCCTTAGTAAAACTCAAGCCCCCGTCAAGACTCACTTCAACTCTGTCAGGACTGTTTTCCTTTATCAGTTTCTCAAATTCCCTGACGGCTTTTTTATCATTCTCCGTATCGGATTCATTCTTCGGCGGCTCTTCCAGATAATAGCCGGACCGGCCGCTCATCAGGGGCCTTACACCGACAGACATTCCAGGAGGATAACCTTCAATGGTAATCCAGGATCCTGTTGGACGATAGCTGAAGCTGCGGGGATCGCCTTCGGTTCGTTCACCACTGCCGGTAACCACATCAACCTGGAAGATTTGACTGCCTTCGGAGAGATCGCCAGGGGCGAATTCCCTGGTAAAGCGTCCATTTCCATCAAGTTCCAGAGTCGCAGTTTCAACTCCATCCAGCAGGAGATATACGGTATCGGATTCCAGGGCATTTTCAACAAAACCATTCAATGAGAAGAACGGTCCTTCCTGTCCGCCCTCTACCGGGAGGGTAATTTCACCGGGAACACTGCGCCTTACCGGCTCAATTATGAAACTCCGGCTCACAGCAGAGCTGTTTCCAGCCATATCCACAGCTTCCACCCTGAGGAGCACTTCCCCGGGTTCATGACTGGAGAAATCAAAGGGAATATGGAACACTCCATCTGTGAGATCGCTGTACTCCAGCAGAATTTCTCCTTCCCGTTCAATATCCACTTTGAAAGTCTCAAGGCCGCCATCGTCCGTAACCCGGCCTTCCAGAATCATGGATCCGGTCTGAAGACTTCCTTCATCAGGGTCGCCGATAACCAGAAGGGGAGGATTGTTATCCACTTCAAGCAAGCCGGCAAGCAGGGCTTCATCACCTGCACCATCCACCACCTTGATCAAAATGGTGTGAACACCATCGTTCAGAACACCGGTGTCCATGGCATAACGCCATTCAACTGTTTCATCCCGAATTATGGGTACAAGGGGCGGGGCAGGTTCAGCTTCAGCGGTTTCGGTTATTTCAACAACTTCGAGGTTTTCGCCCTCGGCGACTTCAGTCTCAGATGTTTCACCTTCGACGACTGCCGCATCCTCGCCGGCAGGTTCTTCCCCTTGGGGAACGGTAAAATCCGAGGATCCTTCAGCCAGAAAAAATGTATGACCATTATCAAAGGATATCCATACTTCAGCTATGCCGTTGGCATCCTTGCCTGTGCCGCTGATTTCCGTAACTCCCCGAGTGATTACTCCAACACCTGGTGTACTGAGAACAACATCAGCTTCCCGCCGGGTAACGTCAAACCAGGAGATATCAATTTCTCCAACATTCCCCGCTACATCTTCAGCATATACTTCCAGAAGATGAGAACCATCCACAAGGGAATCCAGAGGCAGCGATACACGGAAAGAAGCCTCTCCAGGTAGTTTTTTCCAGTTTTCACCGTCAATTCTCCAGAACACCGAGGCAATTCCGTCATCATCATCAATTATTCCGGCAATATCCGTCGGCCCGCGAACCACCGAGTTATCAACTGGTGTCTGAATGTAAGTAACCGGTTTATCCGAAACCGGGTCGAAATTTATTGTCGGTGTTTGTTCAATGAAATTTCCGGCACGGTCAACAGCCCTGATACTGAGGGTTTCAGGAACCTGGGTTAAACCGGTAAGATTAAGATCCAATGCGTATAAAGATGCTTCATCAGCAATAACCCGGTCGATACCGTCTATGCTCATCGAGACTTCGTCGAGGATTTCATTCCCTGAAATCCCATAGACCAGAGTACTCCTTGCACCCACCGGCCGATCTGCCGGAGGCAGCACCATAGTGAGGATGGGAGCGGCTGTATCAAGTACAAAAGGAAGCTGAAAATCCGATTTGTTTCCAGCTGTATCTTCAGCCCTGAGTATCATAATTTTAGATCCGTCGGGCTGCCCGGCAAAATCAGCTTCAAAATCGAAAATAAATCTCCCGTTACCCTGTTCTTTTATTTCTATCGGGGTAAAGGATTGTCCTTCCAGAGCCCATGATGCCGAGGCTATGCCGCCTTCATCCGCAACAACTCCGGAAACACGCAATTTCCCTGCAGACCAGGCGCCGTAATCCGGATTGTCAAGCTGCCATTCGGGGAGCCTGAAATCAGTTAGCAGAATAAGATCAGCGGAAGAAGAACCATCACTGAGTACAACTTTTACAGCTTCGCTCAGGCCCGGAACCAGGCTTTCGATGGTGAAGGAGGTACCGCTTGCCCGAAGCCGCAGCAGCGGGCTCTCAGGTTCCAGCCTGGCACCGCTTGTTGAAGCGCCTGAAGTCCAGCCTTGAAGCGGCTGATCTGGACGGAGAATGGCAGCACCGTCTTTCTCCCTGAGAAACGGCAGGGGCAGATTCACCGGGTCATCACCCAGCCGCGGATCGGAGATATTTCCATTTTCATCCGGGGCGGCCTGTATGTAAAATCCTGATCCAAGAACCGCTTCACCGCCATATCCATCTGCCGCCCGTAGTATAAAATTTCGGGAGCCGGGTTCCTCACCTTTTCGAATGGGAATAACAAAGGTTTTCCCGGCTGGATTTTCCGCATTGGATTTTAACGACAGCGATATTTCCTCACCGCCTGCCGTGATGTAAGTCAGTACGATATCTTTCCCGGCATCAGAAATTACAGTACCTTGAATGCTGCCGCCGGAAGATGAAATAATTGAGCCCGGAACCCATGCGGCTGGTGTTTCAGCGGCATTATCCGAGATTTTTTCAAGAGTGATTACAGGCACCTCCGGAGCCACCTTGAAGCTTATTTCGATAATTTCACCTTCAAGACCGAAACGGTCCTCAGGAGTCATTTCAAGCTCCACTATACCCACAGGAAGATCTGGTAAATCCAGACGCCAGGAACGCTCCACACCATCGATTCGCCCTTGTAAATCACCAGATTTCCAGTTCAGGGCGCCAAAGCCGTCATCGTCGGCAAACACCCCGGTCAAGAAAGCTTTTCCGGCTGAAAAGACTGTCCCGGAGATTTCTCCGGCGTTATCGACAGCAATGGTTGGAAGGTCTGCCGTCATATCAAGGGGGATTCGAATCTTACGCTCGGTAACATTGCCGGCACCATCGACGGCTATTATTACGATATCAACTTGTTTATCTTTCATCCCCGAAAGAATCAGAGGCCAGGTCCACCATGGATTACCCGGAGTTAACGGAACATCAACAGCTTCGTTCTTCCCGGCAATAATCTGCAGACTGACTACCCCTGACAGATCTGAGGCCATGCCGGCCAGAAATATATTTCCCGGTACCGCTTCCATACCGTCATCACCGATTACAGGCAGCTCAATAGTAACTTCCGGTCCCAGATTATCGATGAAAAACAGAAATGGGACTTCTGAAACACTGCCCGGGGTATCAATCCCCCGAAACCACCAGACAACAGGTCCTTCATCCATGTTACGGCTGTCCAGATTCACCTCAAAAGATGCGGCACCGGTTTCTTTATCTTTGGAAAACCTCTGCTTCTCCCAGGTTTCTCCGCCGTCCCGGGATATTTCTATCGTCTCGATTCCATTCGGGTCTTCCAGTGAACCGGAGAACGTCGCTTTCCCGGAAATCAATGCCCCTGAAACCGGATCTGTTACCCCGCCTACAGGAGCTGAGGTATCAACAACAAACGGTATTGTAACAACCGGGCTTTCCAGTCCGTTCAGATCAACAGCCTTCACAGCTATGGAATGAGGTCCGTCTCCAAGAGCTCCGGCATCCAGAACCGCAGACCAGGCTTCCGCTCCCGAAGCCGGCCGCCAGGGACCGTCATTGATACTCACCTCAACCCTGGAAATACCATCATCGTCTCTTGCCGTACCGATAATCGGAAGCATCCGCCCTACTCTATCGCCAGGCCTGGGATGGGCTACGGCAATAAGGGGAATATCGGTTTCAGGATCCACATTGAAATCATAGGGGCCTTCAAGACGGATATTTCCCGCCTCGTCCACCGAACGAAT
>JAUUYD010000316.1 GCA_030590585.1 Spirochaeta sp. | reverse complement strand
TGCCGGGAGCAGTTCTGAAGTGCCGTTACCCGGGAGTATGTGGTCAGGCGGCAGTCCGGTGACTCGTCCTGCAGCTGCTCGAAAATCCCGGTAATCAGGATCTGGATAAGACGATGTTTCCGAAAGGGCGCGGTTGACAACCTTCCTGACATAAGAGGGGAAACCGAGAGGATTAATACCAGTACTGAAATCTGTCAAAGACGCCGGATCAACACCGTATTCACGGGCGATGCGTTCAGGATTGCCGCCATGCATGCACCGAATGCTACGGGTTCGGTGTTTTCCTGTCAATGAATCGATGGCTTTACAAGCACTCATTTTTAAGTATGATTCCACCACTATGGAGCATAAAGGATTCATTGTTGCCGGAACTCATTCAGGTTGCGGAAAAACCACAATTACCATGGGGCTCATTAGCGCCTTACGTGCCCGGGGTCTGGTTGTCCAGCCATACAAGAGCGGTCCGGATTACATCGATCCGGGTTTTCATTCTGCGGCGGCAGAACGTTCCTGTCGGAATCTGGATACACGAATGCTTAACGAAATAACGGTTAGGGAACTCTACCGGAGGCATATACAAAACGCCGATATTGCTATTGTGGAAGGTGTCATGGGCCTCTTCGATGGAGCCGGTGCCGATGATGAACGGGGCAGTGCGGCTCATCTTTCAAAGATTCTGGGACTTCCGGTAATTTTAGTGATTGATGCCAGGGCTATGGCTCGCAGTGCCGCTGCCATGGCCTATGGGTATGCCCGATTCGACTCCGATATCCGGGTGGCCGGTTTCATTATGAACCGGGTAGGATCGGACAAACATGCCGCACTGCTCAAAACCGCCGTCGAGGCGGGGACCGGTCTGCCTGTTCTGGGCTGTTTGAAACGGGAAGGTGATTGGGTTCTACCGGATCGTCATCTGGGACTGATTCCTTCCTGGGAAAATAAAGAGCTCCAGGATAAAATTCGTGTTATCGGTACCGGTATTTCCGAAGGTATCGACATTGATGCCGTTCGGGAGGTAGCGGCAACTGCCAAGCCTCTGGCAGATGAAGAAAATCTGATTTTCCCCATGCCGCCGCCTTCCATAACAGACGATGCCCCTGTCATCGCCGTAGCTCGGGATGCAGCCTTCTGTTTTTATTATGAGGACAACCTTGACCTGCTTCGAAATTCCGGCGCCAGTCTGAAATTCTTCAGCCCTTTATCCGATGAGGGACTGCCGGCGGGAACGTCTGCAGTATGGTTAGGTGGAGGGTATCCCGAGCTTCATGGTGAAAGATTGAGTGCCAATAAACAGTTTCTGGCTGCTCTCCGGGATGCCGCAGGGCTGGGAATGCCCATCTTCGGTGAGTGCGGCGGCTATATGTACCTCAGTCAAGCTATCGTGGATAAAGAGGGACGCCGGCATCCCATGGCTCAGCTCCTTCCCGGCACCGCAGTGATGGGCCGAAAGCTCGCCGCCCTTGGGTACTGCAGCGCTCTGAGTAATCAGAAAACTTTTCTCGGACCCCCGGGGACCGCTTTAAACGGTCATGTTTTTCACTGGTCCGAAATGACCGATATGCCTGAAGAGTCCGGACGGCTCTTCACGGTTATCCGGGACAGTACCGAGCTTGGTGCCGGCGACAGCCTGGACAGTGTTGTCGGCAGCTGGCTCCATATTCATTTTGCTTCCAACCCCCTGGCTGCTGCCAGGTTTGTTGAAGCTGCCCGCCTATGGAAGGAGAACCGATCATGAGAACACCTGAAATCCGCCAATACCTGCCGCCGGAAGAAATTTACAAGCGTAGCTTTACTCATATCCGGGATGAGTTTGGAGACTACAACGTACCCGAAGATGAGATGCTTATTCGCACGAGAATTGCCCATACCTCGGCGGATGTTGAATTTTCGAAGACCTTCGTCTTCCATCCTGAAGCTATTACCGCAGGTATTACAGCCTTAACAGCAGGAAAGAATATCGTCACAGATGTATCCATGGTGGAGTCGGGTATCCGATCCCGGCTTCCCGGGAACTACAAGGGTTCTCTCCGCTGCTTTCTTTACGATGACGGTGTGGCCGCGGAAGCCAGGCGTACAGGATCTACAAAATCCGCAGTGGCTCTTTCAGGAGCTCGAGATGATTTCGAAGGCGGAATAGTGGCTATCGGTAACGCCCCGACGGCTCTTTTTGAGCTGATCGATCTTATTGAAGAAGGCCTGGCCCGTCCGGCACTGGTAGTAGGTGTACCTGTGGGTTTTGTCGGTGCGGCCGAATCTAAACAAGAACTGATAAGCATGAATATACCCTTCATCTCAAATCCGGACCGTCGTGGGGGCAGCCCTCTAGCCGCTGCAATCGTCAATGGTCTGATCCACCTGGCCTTCTCATGAACGGAAGCTTAACCGATTATCGGGATGTACTGGGATCTATTGAAGGCCTGCGCCGCGGCTTCACCTCAGGTACATGTGCCCAGGCTGCAAGCGCAGCGGCGGTTCGGATGCTCATTTCAGGAGAGATTCTTTCTGAGGTAGAGATATTCCTGAAAGACGGCCGCAGTTTGAACATCCCTATCCTCAATCCTGTTCTCACTGAAGATTCCGCCTCCTGTGGAGTTATCAAGGATGCCGGAGACGATGATGATATCACCCACGGCGCCGAGTTCCGAGCCGAAGTAAAACGCCGAAAGGAGCCGGGTATTATCATTAAGGGCGGTCCCGGTGTGGGAAGAGTCACAAAAAAAGGATTAGCTATAGCTCCAGGTGAAGCGGCAATCAATCCCAATCCCCGAGCCCGAATTACCGAGGATCTTACAAAACTCGCATCTGATGGTGAGGGTTTTGAAGTGATCCTTTCAATACCCGAAGGTAAAGAACTGGCTGAAAAAACCTGGAATCCCCGGCTTGGAATCGAGGGAGGACTCAGTATCATCGGAACCACCGGTGTGGTTGAGCCCCGGTCAAACAACGCATATAAAGCTTCTATTGCACTGGCCCTGAAGGTTCTGAAAGCCGAAGGTGCCTCCGTGGCCCCGCTGGCCTTCGGTTATGTCGGTGAATCCTATTATTCCAGGACTCGGGGTTTGGGAGATAATACTGTAGTGAAGTTCGGAGATCATGCAGGATTCGCCTTGGATTCAGCTGCGGGAAAGGGCTTTGATCGAATTATTCTGGCCGGACATGTCGGAAAAATGTCCAAGGTGGCTGCCGGCTTATTCAATACCCATTGGAGCTTCGGCGACGCTCGGCTTGAAACGGTATCAGCCTATGCTGCTGCTGCAGGAGCCGACCGGGAGATTATTCGAAGACTCCTGGACTTGGAGACCGCTGAGGCTGCAGTGGATATTCTTAGAGAACATAAACTTGAAGAAGCCTGGACCCTAATGAACCGACGTGTCCTGGAGCGATGCCGTCTACGCCTGGACAAGAACCACCGGGCGGTGCCTCTGGAGTCGATTCTCTTAAATCTGGAAGGTGAGGAGCTGGCTCGTGATTCCATTTAAAGTTGTTGGAGTTGGCCCTGGGCATCGTGACTATCTGCTTCCAGTAGCATTAAAAGCTATCCTTGATGCTGACCTTCTGATTGGAGCTCGCCGTCTGCTGGATGAGTTTCATTACCAGGGCAAGGAGGTGTTTCTCTATCACTCAAACCTCCCTGAACTGCTGGATTTTTTAGAAGAAAACAAGGCAAAGCAGCAAATCGCCGTTCTTGTATCCGGCGACCCGGGATATCACAGCCTTCTGAATGCCGTCTCCAACCGCTTTCCGGAAGATGCATACGAGGTGATCCCGGGGATCAGCAGCTTCCAGGTCGCCATGGCTCGACGGGGCAAACCATGGCAGAAAGACTTGCTGGTCAGCTGCCATGGTCAAGATTTCAAAAAAATTATCAAGGATGTAGTGAACGCCCTGAAATCCGATCGGCGAGTAATACTTCTCACCGATCATCGATGGAATCCGAGAGCCGTTTCCAGGGAACTACTGACGGCAGGGAGTCAGTTTCGAAGGGTATGGCTGGCCGAATCCCTGACCGCCCCGGAGGAGAGTTTTACAGAAACTACATTGGAAGCACTGAACGGAGAACGTGAGGAGTACCGCCTGTGTGTGATGATTATCGAATGACCGGGACCTTGTACGGAATTGGTCTGGGACCGGGAGATCCCGAACTGCTCACCTTGAAGGCCGTTCGCTTGCTGAAGG
>JAUUYD010000258.1 GCA_030590585.1 Spirochaeta sp. | reverse complement strand
CATGACATGATTCCAGACTTTCACCCATTCTCATGGCAAAAATATGGCGACAGTCATGACACTGCACAAGATTTTCCTTGAAGTGAACCGAGCCGCCGCCTATCACCAGTCTCTTCCCCTGAATAAGAAATTGAGAACTCTTCTTCCGTGCTGATTCTATCAGCCGGGCAAAGGTGGAACGTGATATATCCATCTCTTCAGCAGCCTCTTCCTGATTCAAACCCTCAAAATCAGCAAGTCTCAGCGATTCATATTCATCTATACTCATTTCAAGGGTTTTCAGATCCCGGCCTCTGGCTCCGATGGGTTTAAAACCTTTGTACAGGGGCGGTGTGTGAATCATTCGGTGCGTTTTCGGTCTAGCCATTACTCATCCTGGATAAATCATACATTAGATCCTGCTGAAGGAATAACCCTTGTTGATATATTTACCACTTAATATGAATAATTATATATAGATAAATAATGGATGTACAAAAAGCCGAAACAGGTTTTAACTTATGAATATTGGGTATATGCCCATTAAAGAATAGGGAGTCAGTCATGAATAAACGTTTTGTTATTATCGGTGGATCCGCTGCCGGACCCAAAATAGCCTCCAAGATTCGCCGCCTGGATCAGAAGGCTGAAATCGTAATCATCCAGAAAAGTAAAAGCCTCAGTATGGCATCCTGTGGTTACCCATATTATGTCGGGGGTGTTTTTGATGACCCGAAACTGCTAATCGCAACCCCCACGGGTGTTCCCCGGGATCCTGAGTTTTTCTTCAAGGCAAAAGGTATTACCGCCTATGTGGAAACCGAAGCCATTGCCATCGACAGAGAGAAGAAGCTGGTCCGTATAAAAGACCTGAAGTCGGGAAAAGAGCAGGAAATCCTCTACGATAAATTGGCCATTACCACCGGGGCAAATCCAATCAAACCTCCTATTGATGGAATTGACCTTGAAGGAATCAAAACACTCCACAGCCTTGAAGATGCCATCGAACTAAAGGACATGATTAAGGACGATGGTACAAAGAAAAAAGCAGTCGTTGTCGGTGGCGGATTAATCGGAATAGAAACATGTGAAGCTCTTCAGTTGGCCGGAATTGAAAATACCGTCGTTGAAATGCTGGATCAGGTTCTGCCCTTTCTTGACTGGGATATGGCAAAGCTGGTGGAAAATCACATCAAGTCAAAAGGTGTCGAGGTTCTGACAAGTGATGGCGTTAAAAAATTCCACGGTAAAGCGGGTAAAATTTCTTCGGTAGAACTGCAGAGCGGCCGAATTATCGAATGCGATATGGCCGTTGTCTCCATCGGAGTTAAACCCCGGAAAGAATTGGCCGAAGACTGCGGAATAAGTATCGGTTCGAAAGGTGGAATTCAGGTTAACCGATTCATGCAGACCAGCGACCGCGATGTGTATTCCGCCGGGGACTGTGTTGAGGTAACCAACCTGATTACCCATGAGAAACAGCTCTGGCCCATGGGAGATGCAGCAAACCTCCAGGGACGGGTGGCAGCCCAGAATATGGTTTACGGAAACATCCAGGAGTATGAGGGTTTCATCGGAACCGGGATATGCAAAGTATTTGATTTTACCGCCGGAAGTACAGGTCTCTCAGTAAAAATGGCTGATAGGGAAGGATATGAAAACTTCATCAAGGTAACTCATGCAGCTGCGGATAAGCCGGGTTTTATGGGTGCTAAGCCGGTTATCATGAAGCTTCTGGCTGATAAAACAACAGGGAAGTTTCTGGGGATGCAGGCCGTCGGTACCGGGGATGTTGCAAAAAGACTCACCACTGCAGCCATGGCATTGCATGGCAGAATGTGCATCGCACACCTTGTAAATCTCGATCTCCCTTATGCCCCGCCATTCTCTCCAGCCATCGACAACTTCATCACAGCCATTCATGTGCTGGAGAATAAATGGCGTCATTATATGGATGGAATATCCGCCGTTGAATTAAAGGAGAAACTGGATAAAGGGGAAAAACCCTTCCTTCTGGATACTCGCGGTAAAGACGAATATGAGGCTGACCGGCTTGGAATCGGTGAAACCCTGATTCCCCTCGGGGCATTAAGAACCAACCTTGATAAATTACCTGCAGATAAAAATACAGAGATTATCACCTACTGCAAAATCTCACTTCGCGGCTATGAAGCGGCAAGCTTCATCATGTCAGAGGGATATCAGAACGTAAAAGTACTGGAAGGAGGAATCGTCGCCTGGCCCTATCCCCACGCTTAGGATTTCTCAGTATTTGAGACTCTCGTCAATCGTTCCATCCGGCAGCATATTATCCGGATGGAACTGTCCCTTATCTTCCATCTGATACCGCCTGCAGGAGAACCAGTCTCCTTTACAGTAAGGGTATATCTGCTCATCTCGAAGCATTCCCCGGGAGTGGAAATAGTTCATGGGACAGACCGGGAACCAGCGGCATTCCGCTTCTTTCATATTTTCATACTTTCAGAGGCTTCCTCTCGGATCCCTGTTTCCATCTCTCAAGTATAGCGGAATAATTCAGCTTCAGGTTATCAAGACCGGATTCAATTGATTCATCATGAACCAGGATGCAGGCAAATTTTTTGATCATGCGTTTGATATTCGGCCCGAATGCTTTGGACACCAGCACCTGTACACCCTCATTTTTCAAGACTCCGGAAATACTTCCGGCTTTAACCGGGTCCGCATGCATCTTTTCTTCTTCTGAATTGTTCTCAATCTTTTTAAGGAAAGCCCAGCCAGCTTCGTCCAGCTGGTAAATCAGATAGCTCTCGGCATCTCCGAAATGGCGTTTTATAAAGTGCTTCTCATCATCCGTAGCTATTGCCAGTATTAATCCATTACTCTGCTGATTCATTAATTCTGCATCTCCTGATGTTTTTTTCATTTACCCTTGCATTATGCACATATTCCCATTATTATGTATAGTATAAGAGGTGACCAAATTGGTAAAGGTCGCCCTTCAGGAGGTAATTATGCCAAGAGGAGATAGATCCGGTCCCCGGGGAATGGGATCAAGAACAGGAAGAGGATTGGGGTTCTGCGGCGGATATAATCAGCCGGGTTACATGAGCTCAGCACCAACTGCAGGGTTCGGCGGAGGCCGTGGATTTGCCGGCGGAGGAGGATTCGGTGGAGGCCGCGGTTTCGGCGGTGGTTTTAGAGGAGGCTTTGGAGGCGGACACGGGTTCAGCGGCGGCTTCAGTGCAGGACCTTATCAGGAAGCGCCTGGTGTTATGCCGCCCCCTGCATATTCCAAAGAAACCGAGAAAGGCTATCTTGAAAATGAAATCTCATACATGAAGAGTCACCTAGGAACCCTTGAGGATAGGCTGAAGTCTATTCAGGACGAGGATTAGCTTTTTTATTAATTGACCTCTGCCGACAGACCCTTGATTCCGGCACTATACTGTATTCATGCAGTCACAGAAGCCGGAATCATACGCCGTCCTTATCGGCGGGGCAAACCTCGACATACTCGGATTCTCACAAGATCCGCTGATACCCCGGGATTCCAATCCCGGTCGGATTAAATTCCATGCCGGCGGCGTCGTCCGGAACATTGCAGAAAACCTTTCCCGCCTGGGAATCCGTACCGAACTTATTATCGCAACAGGCAGTGGCATGGATGGACAATTCATCAGGGAAAACTGCAGAACTGTCGGGATTGGAATCAGTCATGCCTTAACCCTGGAAGAAGGAATCTCATCCATATACATCGCCATGATGGACTCTGACGGTGATATGTCCCTGGCACTTTCAGATATGTCAACAACTGCTTATATCACAGCCGGATTTCTCCAGAGTAAAAAAGAACTTATAGCCAGGGCCGATATAATCGTTGCCGATACGAACTTAAATCCTGATACTCTTGAATATCTGGCCACCGAATTTCCGGATTCCCGGCTCTGTATCGATCCGGTCTCGGTAACCAAAGCAAAAAAAATCATACCGATCCTCGGCCGCATCCATACACTTAAAATGAACCATCTGGAAGCCGAGTCAATATGCGGATTTCGAGTCGAATCCACGGAGGATTTCAAACGAGCAGGAGGATTCTTCCTTGAAAGAGGTACACGGCACATATTCATTACATCCGGAGATAAAGGTGTCTTCTGGGCAAATAGAAGGAAATCTGGATTCTTCACACCACCGTCTGTCCCAGTCGTTAATGCCACCGGAGCCGGAGATGCCTTCACTGCCGGGGTTGTATTTTCCACCCTCCAGGAATATTCCATTGAGGAAACTCTGACATTCTCCTCGGCCCTTGCCGGGATGACAATTTCTGGGGAAGCTGCGGTAAGTACTGAGATAAGTTTTGAAAGAGTCAGAGAAGAAGATCAACTTAGAAAAGCCGATCTTCGTCTTCGGCAGCATTATTTGAAGGACAAGGAACTCACATCATTTTCTTCGTAGGTGAAATATGGAAAATCAACCTGGATCCAACTATAGCGGCAGAAATTCAAAAAACCAGACCAGCTGTGATTATCAGTGTTAATTCAGTCGGTGCTTTACCTCTTCGAATTATTGTGCCGTTAACCGGCTGGAAAGATCATTACTCAGAAGCCGCATGGCTTGTCAGTCTGGATCCTGAGGATGGGAATGGATTACATAAAAAGTCAGTTGCGGATACATTGCAAATCAGATCTGTTTCTGAATCAAGATTCCTCTCATGCATTG
>JAUUYD010000289.1 GCA_030590585.1 Spirochaeta sp. | reverse complement strand
GAGGAGAGAACTTACTTCTTCAAGGAGGCGGCGAAACTGGAGATTACTGTGGATCAGTATGTTCAGACTCGGTTGGACGACTGAATGTAGATATATAAAAATGTGACACTCAATTATGATACGGTCCTGCCTTCTTGAATGAATTCAACGAGGTTATACTTGAAGAGTATGATGTTATTTACTAAAGCGAAAGCCGCCTCCTCTGGTGGCGGTTCCGGAAGGGCTTTGCCTCAGACTGCATGGCCGAGCAGTTGCGAAGCAACGACCAGGCCTTGGACCCTGTTTCCGGAGTTCGGCGGCTTTTGCAACACCGTAAGCCCCCTTTGGGGGCGCAACCCCCAAGCCACCTGCTTTGCAGGTGGGTGGTTGACTTTCGCTATACTAGCCGCAGTCGGTAATGCTTTCTTCGCCAGAGGGTGGAAAAAACCCGCCCTTATCTACCATCTGCCGGCCGGTGTGATTGCTCTTGTGTCTATACCGCTGTATCTCCCTGGAAAGAGGCTCGGCTGATGGAAATCATTATTCATAACGGCCATATTCTTACCCTGAATCCCCGCGGGCAGACATACTCTAATGGTTATATCCGTATCCGGGGAGATTCCATTGTTGACCTGGGTGAAGGCAATCCCGAGTCACTGCCTGATGAGGCACGTATCATAGACGCCCGGGGAGGCATTATTATGCCCGGGATGATAAACACCCATACCCATGTCGGTATGTCTTTGTTCCGTTCTCTGGCTGACGACCGGGCCGACAGGCTCAGAAAAATTCTCTTTCCTCTGGAACAGAAGACCGTGAATCCTGAGCTGGTGTATTGGGCGTCCCTGCACTCCCTTGTCGAGATGATACAGGGGGGAGTCACCTGCTTTGCCGATATGTATTACTTTGAAGATACTGTGGCGGAAGCGGCGGAGTTGGCCGGCCTGCGCTGCATCCTCGGTGAGACGGTTATAAATCAATCGTCTCCCGATGCCCCCGGCCCCTATGGAGGGCTGGCAATCGCCGAATCTTTCACCAAAAGATACCGGAACCATCCTTTGATTACCCCGGCGGTGGCGCCTCATGCGACTTATACACTTGATGAAGAGCATATGAGAGCCTGCGGTGAACTGTCTGAAAAAACCGATACGCCGTTCCTGATTCATCTGGCGGAGATGCCCTTCGAAATGGAGCAGTTTCACCGTGAAATGGGCATATCACCGGTGGAATGGATGGACAAAATAGGTCTGGTAAACCGGCGATTGACCGCTGCTCATTGTATCTTCGTCGATGGGGATGACATGGATCGTCTGAAGCGGGGAGAAGCCGGTGTCGCCCATAACATGGCGGCCAACATCAAGAGCGGTAAAGGAGTCGCTCCGGTGCCGGAGATGCTGGAGCGGGGTTTACGTGTCGGACTGGGTACCGACGGACCCATGAGCGGCAATACCATGGACATCGTCAATCAACTGGGATACGTGGCGAAGGTTCATAAGCTCATCAGGAAAGACCCTACGGTTATGCCCGCGCAGAAAGTTGTTGAGCTGGCGACGATCGGCGGTGCCCGGGCCCTTCATATGGAAGAGATCACCGGTTCGCTGGAACCGGGAAAGCGGGCCGATGTTGTCGTTGTATCCACTGATGCGGTCTCCATGAATCCCCTGCACGATCCCTGGTCGGCACTGGTGTACGGCGCATCCCCCAGGGATGTGTCCACCGTCCTTGTAAACGGACGGATACTTATGGAGGAACGGGTAATTCCCCATCTCAATCTCGATGAAATACGCGGTAAAGCGCTGGAATTATCGGACGGTATTCGTGAGATTATTCGAGGTCTTTAACTGATAACTGATCCTGGAAATGCTTTGGGTGACCTTCTGTCGGCGGGTACGATTATTTCCGGCTATTTTCGCGCAAGGGTTTCTTTGCGCATTATACCCGCAGATCCTTCTGATATCTTTATGAAATCAGCAGGCTCGTGCTCCTGAACACTGGTTTCTTCACTACTTGCGGCGAACAGACGTTGTACAGAAGCCCATTTCACCGACTTCAGGGATGGACGGTGTTCCGTGAAAGATAACTTTTCTTATCATTTGGAGTCCCTTCTGCGGCCCTTACGGGGACGAAAGTTGCGATTCTGCACAATACCGGATGAATATTGGAAATTACGAATTTTCCTCTAACCGCCAATAGTAGTATGATAAATTGTAATACTCCTGGAGGGTGATATGAGTACCGCAAAAGTTGCCATCACGATTGAACAAGACTTGTTAAGTAAACTTGACGGGCTTGTCAAAGATCATGTTTTCCCAAATCGCAGCAAGGCTATTCAAGAAGCTGTGGCGGACAAATTGGCAAGATTGGACCATCTCCGTCTAGCTCAGGAATGTTTAAAACTGGACAGGAATTTTGAGCAGACTATAGCTGAAGAGGGATTAAACTCGGAGATTGAGGCATGGCCGGAATATTAAGAGGCGACATTATCTGGGCGAATCTTAATCCGGTAAAGGGACATGAACAGTCCGGCTTACGCCCAGTACTTATTCTCAGCCATGATGTCTTCAACGAACGTTCTGGTACTGTCATAGCTGTTGCTATCATGAGCCAGCCGCAACGTGCGGGTTTTCCTCTCAATCTGGAGCTTGAAAGTTCTATGCTTCCGAAAAAATCATGGGTTAAGATCAGCCAGATTCGTACACTGTCAGTTCAAAGGTTAACTAAAAAGATTGGAAGAGCTTCTATTGAAGAAATAACCCCTATTATTGAAGGTTTGAATGAGATTGTCGGGAATTAATGCGGCATAAGAAACGGAGAAATACGCGGAAAAGCGCTGGAATTATCCGACGGTATTCGTGAGATAGTCCGGGGACTTCAGTAGACACCCGATTTTCCCTGAATATACCTGTACCCGGCATTATGAACCGTAATGATAATTTCCGGTTTCCCCGGATTTTTCTCAATTCTTTTTCTCAGCTGGGAGATGTGCTGATCCAGGGTTCTGGAATTCGGCATGTGGGAGACACCCCAGCCGGCATCATAGATTCTGTCTCTGTCCAATACTTTTCCATGATTATCTGCAAACAGTTTTAATATTCTAATGTCCCTTGGGCTTAATTCAATCTCAACCTTCCCCCGTACGGCTTTTAACTCTGACGGATAGACTAAAAGGTCAGATATCTCAAAATCAGTTATTTCTTTTTCATTTGATGAATTGTCAATTGTATAATTTGACCGTCTTATAACGGCTCTAATCCGGGCAATCACTTCCTTTACACCGAATGGTTTTGAAATATAATCATCCGCACCCAGCTCAAGACCAAGAACCTTGTCTATCTCTTCAGACTTGGCACTTAAGAATATTACCGGGACCTGCAGATCTTCTTTTCTGATCGCTTTGCAAACATCATAGCCATTTATTTCAGGCATCATAATATCCAGACAAATGCAGTCAGGCTGTTCGGATTTATAAAGCTCGAGAGCCCTCTTGCCATCCTCTGCTGCAGCAACCTTAAACCCTTCATTTTCCAGAATGTCGATTAATCCTTCCCTTGTATAAAGATCATCTTCCGCTATCAGTATTGTCACGATTCCTCCAGAGGTGTTTTAAGCCTTACCTCAAAAAAAGCTCCCTTATCATCAGCTGGTTTTTTGCCGGATAAAAGGACAGCAGTACCGCCATGGGTCTCTGCCAGAGTTCTTACCAGGGAAAGACCAATACCTGTGCCGGAAACACCGTCAGTCAGTTTGCTGCTGATACGGAAGAAGGGTTCAAATATTTTATCCTTAAAATTGTCCGGTATCCCCGGCCCTCTGTCTCTGACAGTTAAAATAAATATTTTATCTATTATTGAAGACTCTACTTCAACCCACTTACCGTCTGAAGCATATTTTTCTACATTGCTTATCAGATTACTCAGGATCTGTTCCAGAATATCAGGATCAATCATTACAGCATTGGAGGCATTCAGTTTTTTAGATAATTTTATCTCCCTGGAATTTAAAGAATATTGAAAGCTGTTCAATAAACGCGATATTATTTCATCAGGAATAACAGGTACAGGGTTAAATGCACTGCCATTTTTCTGGTCCTTTGCAAAGCTCAAAACATTATTTATCAATCTGCCAAGACGACCGGTTTCAGAGATAATAATGTTTAAATGCTTTTTAGCCTTTCCGTCTTCTCCCGCAAATTTTTCTTCCAGAACTTCGGCATACATCCTTATATTTGTCAGCGGTGTTTTGAGCTCATGGGAAACCTGATTAACAAAACTCACTTTTTGTGAAGCATCTCTTATTTCTCTGCTGCTCTCTCTGTACAGATAGATTGACAGGGCTATAATTACTAGAAAAATAACAAGAAGTAATACTGTAAGGAGCAAGCTGTACACACCCGCAGGTTCAGCTTCCGGATTTATATAATATTCAAGATG
>JAUUYD010000275.1 GCA_030590585.1 Spirochaeta sp. | reverse complement strand
CGGAACACATAAAAGGTTATCAGGGTTTCCGTATCCGAAAGGTTGATGCTTCGATGGGCATAACGTCCAGGGACGTATACGGCCTGTCCGGGACGCATCTCTTTGTAGAGGATGTCCCCTTCGGGGCTCTCCATCATCATCATTCCGTATCCGGCCTGGCATAGGTACATTTCAGCCGTATCCAGAACTGTATGGAAATGACCATTGGTCATGTGATATTCGCTGCCGACTTTTCCCGGGTATACGATGCTGGTACCAAAAACCAGGTCGCTCGCTTTTTCCGGGATGCCCATATCGTAGAAACGGTAAATAATATTGTTTCCGTCGGCTTCAAGTCCTTTGCGGCTGTCCTCGTCCAGATACATGTTTTTCATGTCCGAATAGCGCCGTTCAAGAGCATCCACACCGTCGGCGAGGCCTGTTTTATCGTCAAAATGAACGGGTTTTTCAATATAGAAAGGGTATTCCATGCTTCTTTAACTCCTTGTTGATGCGGCTAATTCTGATAGTATGTCGAAATCCGGACCGCTGGTGGGAATCTCAATATGAAATACCTCCGCAATAACCCGGGTCCATCCGTGTATGAAATAAATCCAGCCGTCTTCGATTCTTATGTTTTTATCCCTCTTTTGAGCTTTTGCCTGATCAAGAAATATCAGATCTCCCCGGTAATTAAAATCCCAGACGATGGCATTTTCAGGAAAAACCACTTTGTCGGTCAATGGGGAACCGGGTCTGTCCTTCCCCAGGCCTGTGGCGTTGGCAATCAGAGATCCGGGTTTCAACTTTACAACAACGGTATCATTTTCCGATGGAGTGGGGCAGAGATGATATTCGAAATCGATATCGGTACCTACCTTTTCATGTATGGCCTGCATTTCCTTCAGCCTGGGTTCGCTTCGGTTGCTGATAAAAATCCGTTCTGGAACATCTCCGCCGTCTTTGCCCTTGTTTATAATGTAGAGGGTGAGTGCCAGGGATGATCCTCCGGCTCCAAGCAGATGTAAATCTGCTCCGGTTTTATTCCAATACTCAGGTTCTACTATGGCTTCCAGGGACAGACCGCTGGTGATGGGATCTTTGGCATGCCCCCAGAGCTCATTACCCCTTTTCGAGATGGAACTGGCTTCTTCCAGGAGTTTTGCATACTCCCCGAGGCCTTCAAACATATCATTGCAGGATTTCAGCAGATCAAGCTTGTGGGTGGTTACCAGGGCTCCTGGAGATAATTTGTCATTTTTGATGAACTTGACTGCTTCTCTGTAAAGTTCGGGTGGAGAATGCGGCTCAAAATCAAACCCTTTGATTTCAGCATTTAATTTCAGCTGTTCAGCCCATTTTGGAAAAACTTTCATTATGGATGATTTTCCTGTTGTCACCCCGATGAAATACATAGTCCGTGTTTCTGCAGGCGTATACCGGTTCATAAGTTTCTCCTTAGATGAAAATATTAAAATACAGGCTTGTATTAATCGTGTCAACAACATATGATAACAAGTGATAATAAATGATAGTCAATATTGTAACAAAACATGTCATTTGATAGGGAGGCTTCTTGGAATCTTCAATTAATATTTGTGTGATCGGGAGCGGAAGGGCGGGAATGATCCATGCCGGGAATTTTGCCGGTTCTATCCCGGGCGCACGGCTGGTGGCTATAGTGGATCCTGTTGAGAGTGTTGTCAAAGCATCCTGCGAGGAATTGGGTATAGCCAGGTACTATCTGGATTATAAGGATGCATTGGGAGACAAGGACATCGATGCTGTTGTCGTTGTCTCGCCGACTGTGTACCACAGGAATATCGTTGTGGATGCGGCCGCGGCAGGAAAACACATTCTATGTGAGAAGCCCATGGCAATGACCGAGAGTGAATGCCGGGATATGATTGATGCCGCCGAGCAGGCTGATGTAAAACTGCAGCTGGCCTTTATGAGACGGTTTGATGAAAGCTTCCAATATGCAAAGGCGCGGATTGATTCCGGGGAAATCGGGGATGTTGTCTGTGTCAAATCACTGACTCATGGACCAAGTACCCCTCAGCCCTGGATGTATGATATTCGAAAGAGTAACGGCCCGCTGGCTGAGGTGAGCAGTCATGATATCGATACACTTCACTGGTACGCCGGGAGTTATATAAAGGAAGTCTATGCCATCGCAGGTAATTATCGCTGCCCGGATGCCCGGGAGGATTTTCCGGATTTCTACGACAATGTCATTATGAACTGCCGGTTCAGAACCGGGGCCCAGGGACTGATTGATGGTGCCCAGGGTGTTCAGTACGGCTATGACTCCCGGGTGGAGATACTTGGCACCAAGGGTATTATTCATGTTGGAAAAAATCAGAATTTCAGTGTGTTGACAGTCTCACCAACGGGTATTCAAACGCCTTTTGTGAAAAGCTGGCGGAATCTGTTTACAGATGCGTATAAAAGGGAAGATCAGCATTTTGCCGATTGTATCCGGAAGGATTTTACTCCTGATGTAAGCGGCAGAGATGGGCTTGAGGCTGTTAAAGTGGTTAATGCGGGTAACCGTTCCATTATCGAAAAAACCCCCATCATCATAGAGGAGTAACCAGGATGAAATCAGCAAGATTGTATGGAATTGAAGATATCAGGATAGAGGATATTCCTATCCCGGAAATCTCTGAGTACGAAGTACTGCTTCGGGTTAAGGCCTCTTTCATATGCGGTACCGATGTTCGTTTTTATAAAACAGGGAAACCCGGGTCAGGGGATCAGCCATTGGTTGCCGGTCATGAGGTTGCCGGTGTTATTGAGAAAGTCGGTTCTCAGGTGACAGGATATGAAGTTGGAATGAGGGTGGGTGTTGCCCCAAACTACGGATGCGGTGTCTGCGATATCTGTACCAGCGGAAACACCCATATGTGTCAGGATTCCGAAGCCCTGGGTGTAACTGTTGATGGAGGTTTTGCAGAATTTATGAGGATTCCTGCAGCAGCTGTCAGTCAGGGGAATATTACCCCTATCGGGGATAGGCTTTCTTTCGAGGAAGCCGCGATGGCAGAGCCTTTGTCCTGTGTGTTTAACGCTTATGAAAAGATAGGAATCTATCCCGGGGATCATGTCCTGGTGATTGGTGCTGGTCCCATCGGGCTGATGCATCTGCGTATGGCAATTCTTGCCGGAGCCGCTTCGGTCTATGTCACGGATCTGAGTGAAGAGCGCCTCTTACTGGCGAAGAAACTGATACCCGAGGTGATTGTTCTACCAACCGACAAGCTGGAAGACACAATAGGTGAATACACTGGTGGAAGGCTGATGAATCTGGTAATCACTGCGGCATCTGTCCCGGCGATTCAGGAAGCCGCATTTCGATATGTCGGTTTGAACGGGCGGGTGATGTTCTTCGGGGGACTGCCCAAAGGTCAATCCAAAGTGAGTCTGGATACCAATGAAATTCATTACAAGCAATTAACGGTTGCCGGTACCACCAGGCAGAGTCTGAGGCAGTATCGGGCCTGCTTGAAGCTGCTTGAGAGCGGCCGTCTGGTAGTTTCAGATCTTATTACTTCCAAGGCGAATCTGGACAGGATTTCAGATGTTATTGCTGATGTCGCTGCGGGTAAGGGTTTGAAAAGTGTTATTGTTATCTGATGAAGAAAGGGAATTTGGATATGGCTGGTGAATTGCTGATTGGTGTTGATATCGGAACCCAGGGAGTGAAATGCTCAGTTTTCGACGAAGGTGGTTCCTGTCTGGCCACCAGCTTTCTGGCTTCAAAATTGTATCAGCCGGAACCGGGTATCACCGAGGAAGATCCTGAATTTCAACTGGATTCGGTATGCCGAACCATCTCAGAATGTCTGGATTCCCTGGATACTGATGCATCCCGGATTCGCTGTCTGGCAATTGATGGTCAGATGGCCGGTGTTATCGGAGTTGGAGAAGACGGGTTGGCTGTGACACCTTATGACTCCTGGCTTGATACCCGCTGTTCTCCCTATATCGGGGAGATGAAAGAGCAGGCGGAGAATGAGATAATCCGAAAAACAGGGAATCCACCGAGCTTTAATCACGGACCCAAAATTCTCTGGTGGAAGGAACAGCGGCCGGAGACGTATCTCCGGATTGCCAAATTTGTTCAGCCCGGCGGGTATGCTGCAATGCGGCTTTGCGGATTAACGGCCCGGGATGCTTTTATCGACCAGACTTATCTGCATTTCTCCGGTTTCGCGGATAACAAAAACCGCCGCTGGGATGAGGGATTACTTGGAACCTTTGATATTGATAGTGATAAACTTCCAGGAATTGTTTCATCAACAGATATTATCGGGGAGATTACAGTAAAAATGGCCAGGCGCTGCGGACTGCCCCAAACCATTCCTGTTGCTGCCGGATGCGGTGATACAGCGGCATCCTTTCTTTCCTGCGGAGCCGTCAGGCCTGGTATCTGCGTCGATGTTGCAGGTACTGCCAGTGTTTTTGCTGCTACAACAGATCACTACTGTTATGACCTCACAACTAAAGTGATGGGCTGTGGTGCTTCGGTAACAGAAGGACTCTGGCATCCCTATGCCTATAT
>JAUUYD010000291.1 GCA_030590585.1 Spirochaeta sp. | reverse complement strand
TTCTTCTCCGAAGACAGCGTTGTTATCAATGATCCAATTTTTCCTTCTGATACAGTCTGGATATGATCAAAATAACAGCACAATCTTTTGTCATCCCGTCCTGTTTAGAGAGAAAAACCTCGCTTTGTATATTCCTAACAGTTGAGGTAATTGGGGCCACAGTAACTTCTCCAAGATATTCCAGCATAGAATTGCGGGTTAGAATTAATACAGGCCGTTTCTTACCAGGGGATTTGAACTTGTACCACCTTATTTCTCCTCGTTTCATTCATCGCCCCAATTCTGTTCCCCTTCCCAAACACTGAATTCCTCTTTATTAACAGCTTGAGTCAAGTAGCCCTGACGATGCTCCAATTCAAGGTGGTGGTTATGATATTGTTCCACAGCTTTCTGCAGCGCGTTCCTTGTAAACGCAGAGCGCGTTGTATCAAGTTCATTTACAATTGTATCAACTTCTTTTACGAGATCATCACCTAAGGTCATTTGTATGGTACGCATAACTACAATGGTCAACTGGGTGACGGGTGACTTTGTCATAGAATCCCTGCCTGAAACATCAGATTTTCCATTCCATACATGACTAATTCACCATTAATTTGATTTCCAGATTTAAATCCTTTAAACAGTATGAACCGACCCCTGTTAAGGAGACAGCTATGAGTGAACGGTTAATCGGGTCCCGGGACGGCGGACCCCTGGATGTTTCGCAGATTGATGCGAACTTCTCCGATATGCATCCCCTGCTGAGCAAAACCCAGGCAATGGTGGAAAGCTCCCGATGCCTGTTTTGTTTTGACGCGCCCTGTATAAAGGCATGTCCCACTGCCATCGATATTCCCAAATTCATCCACCAGATTCGAACGCAGAATTTAAACGGTTCAGCGATTACCATCCTGTCGTCCAACATCATGGGCGGCAGCTGTGCCCGGGTCTGTCCAACGGAGATTCTCTGCGAAGGGGTTTGTGTGCGCAATGCCACAGGGGAAGAGCCCATTAAGATTGGCCGGCTTCAGCGTTTTTCTGTTGACCATTTCATGGATGAAGGCAAACCCCACCCCTTCAAACGAGCTGCCGAAACGGGTAGGAAAATAGCCGTTATCGGTGCGGGTCCGGCAGGATTGGCCTGCGCTCATCGAGCCGCCATTCTCGGACATGATGTGATGGTATTCGAGGGTAAATCCAAACCCGGCGGGCTGAACGAATACGGCCTGGCTGCTTACAAGATGGCGGATGACTTCGCATCCAGGGAGGTGGAGTTCCTGCTGCAGGTTGGGGGGATCGCCGTCGAACACGGCAGGGTGTTGGGTAAAGATTTATCACTTGCTGACCTCCAGTCTGATTTCGATGCCGTATTTATCGGTTCCGGTCTCGGTGAGGTTAATGCCTTGAGAATTGAAGGCGAGGAGCTTAACGGTGTCAGAGATGCTATTGGATTCATCGAGGAGCTGCGGCAAACACCGATAAAACACGAAATAAACATCGCTGATAACGTCGTAGTGATCGGCGGCGGTAATACTGCCATCGATGCGGCGGTACAGGCCAAGCGCCTGGGTGCCCGTAACGTGACACTTGTCTACCGCCGGGGTGCCGATCAGATGCCGGCCACCGAATGGGAACAGGATCTGGTGAAAACCAACGACGTCAATGTGCGTTATTGGGCCAAGCCCCTCGCCATCAGGGATGACGGGAAAGGCAGTGGAAAAGCAGAAGAGATATCCTTCGAACGGTGCACTCTGATAGACGGCATGCTCACCGGAACCGGAGAAACTTTCAATCTGCAGACGGATCTTGTTCTCAAAGCCATCGGTCAGGTGCTGGATGAGAACCCTCTGGCGGGTCTGACCCTGAAAGGCCGTAAAATTAAAGTGGATGAGGGGTATCAAACCAGTCTGCAGGGGGTATTCGCCGGGGGGGACTGTATCGACAGCGGAGAAGATCTCACCGTCCAGGCTGTGGACGACGGTACGAAGGCAGCAGAATCGATACACAAGTTTCTGGCCAGGGTTTGAAGGAGGAGAAAAAATGGCTGATTTAAGATGTAAAATCGCGGGAATCGACAGTATTAATCCGTTCTGGCTGGCCTCAGCCCCCCCGACGGACAAGAAGTATAATGTGGTAAGAGCCTTCGAGGCCGGATGGGGAGGTGTCGTCTGGAAGACGATGGGTTACGATCCTCCGGTTGTGAATGTTACCAGCCGTTACGGCGTCCTGCATGATACGGACCACGGTGTTATCGGCATCAACAACATCGAACTCATTACCGACCGTCCATTAGAGGTCAATCTCCAGGAAATCCGGGAAGTCAGGGAAGAATGGCCGGACCGGGTGATTATCGGATCCATGATGGCGCCGATGATGGAGAAACTCTGGAAAGAACTCGCCATCAGGATTGCCGAATCCGGTGTGCATGGTATCGAACTGAATCTGGGCTGCCCCCACGGTATGTGCGAGCGGGGAATGGGATCGGCTATCGGACAGGTGCCTGAGATGGTGGAAAACGCCACCCGCTGGGTCCGGGAGGCCGTAGATATCCCGGTCTTCACCAAGCTCACCCCCAATATCACGGATATTCTGCTTCCCGCCGAGGCCGCCAAAGCCGGAGGGGCCGATGCGGTATCCCTTATCAATACTGTGAACTCCATCACCGGTGTGGACCTGGACATTATGGCACCCATGCCCACGGTAGACGGCAAGGGAACCCACGGCGGTTACTGCGGTGCGGCGGTAAAACCCATTGCTCTTAACATGGTAGCGGACATAGCCCGGAACCCGGATACACGAAACCTGGAGATATCCGCCATCGGCGGTATCGGAACCTGGAGGGACGCGGCGGAATTCATCGCTCTTGGAGCCAGTGGAGTTCAGGTCTGCACGGCAGCGATGCTTTATGGCTTCCGCATCGTGGAAGACATGATTGATGGCTTGTCCAATTTCATGGATGAAAAGGGCTACAAATCCATTGATGATTTCCGTGGCCTGGCGATTCCCAATACGGTGAACTGGAACGATCTGAACATGAACTTCGATTTGAAGGCGGTTATCGATAAAGATCTCTGCATCGAATGCGGACGCTGCCATATCGCCTGTGAAGATACCTCTCATCAGGCCATCACCAAAACGGCGAAGGCCGATGGCGGTAATGAATATGAAGTGGTTGATGATGATTGTGTAGGCTGTAACCTCTGTCTCCATGTCTGCCCTGTGCCGGACTGCATCACCATGAAACCGGTGGATAACGGACTGCCCCACCTCACCTGGCCGGAGCATCCGGATAACCCGCTGAAAATTGCATCCTCGGAATGATTATTCGATAGTTAAAAGGCGGCGGAGATATCCGCCGGCAAGGAGTATAATAATGTCGACATTACGAGGCGGCCTGATTCAGATGGCCCTGAAAGCCGATACGGATAAAACACCGGAAGAGATTCGCAAAGCGATGATTGATGCCCACATCCCGTATATTGAGGATGCCGGGAAACAGGGTGTCCAGGTGCTCTGCATGCAGGAAGTCTTCACCCAGCCCTATTTCTGTCCCAGCCAGGATAAAAAGTGGTACGACGCGGCGGAGAAGATTCCCGAGGGACCAACAACCACCCTGCTGCAGGAATACGCGAAAAAGTACCGGATGGTTATCGTCGCTCCGATTTATGAAGAGGCCATAACCGGGGTGTATTACAACACCGCCGCGGTTATCGACGCAGACGGTACTTATCTCGGCTAATATCGGAAAACCCATATCCCTCAGGTGGCAGGATTCTGGGAGAAGTTCTTCTTCAAGCCCGGCGGCGAGGACTGGCCTGTATTTGATACCCAGTACTGCAAGCTGGGCGTCTACATCTGTTACGACCGGCATTTTCCCGAAGGCTGGCGAGCCCTGGCCCTGAACGGTGCCGAATACATCGTTAACCCGTCGGCCACTGTGGCCGGTCTCTCCGAGTACCTTTGGAGACTGGAACAGCCGGCTTCCGCCGTGGCAAACGGCTGTTATATCGGCGCCATCAACCGTATCGGACGGGAGCAGCCCTGGGATATCGGGGAATTCTACGGCCAGAGCTACTTCGTCAATCCCAGAGGTCAGATTGAAAAGGAAGCCAGCCGGGACAAAGACGAACTGATTGTTCACGATATGGACATGTCCATGGTACGGGAAGTGAGGAGCACCTGGCAGTTTTTCCGGGACCGCCGGCCTGACACTTACGGCCCGCTGACGCGAATTGAATAGGAGAATATCAATGTCACTGATGATAGAGGGCGGAACCAGTGTTACCGCCGATACTACCCTGCGTGCCGATGTCTACTGCGAAGACGGTACTATAAAGGCAGTCGGAGCGAATATCGATGCACCTTCAGGAGCCGAAATCATCGATGCCGGCGGGCAGCTCAT
>JAUUYD010000022.1 GCA_030590585.1 Spirochaeta sp. | reverse complement strand
GAAGTCTGAGTTCCCGAATTACCCCCGGTCTGGGTGATAACGGGAATAAACAGAGCCAGGAAGGCGAAACGGACAATCAGTGATTCATACCCGGCAAGAACATTTGTTGTGATGGTTCCAGCCAGAAGCAGGAGAACCAGCCAGGGAAGACGCCGCCAGATGAGCCGGGGAATTGATGAATCCAGATACTCCTCGGCTTCACCGCCGATGGCACCCATGCGGTAGATATCTTCACTCTGCTCTTCCCGGATGACATCTATCATGTCATCGAAAGTGACGATTCCCAGCAGCCGGTTCCAGCGGTCGACAACAGGCAGGGCTATCAGATCATGATCCTCAAGAACCTTGGCTGTTTCTTCCTGATCGGTATCATCCCTGACACTGATAACATTACGTTCCATGATATCCGCAATCCTGACATCATCAGCTGTAACAAGAATCTGTCTCAGTGTGACAACACCTGTCAGACGCTGCAGTCCGTCAACCACGAAGACATAATAAATGGTTTCCAGCTCTTCCGGGGCCCGGCGGAGGAATGCGAGAGCCTGTCCGGTGGAAATATCGGCTCTGACGGCAGCATAACGGGTGGTCATCAGACCGGCCGCATCATCATCATCGAACCGTAAGAGAAATTCGGCCTCTTTTCGGGTTTCATCACTCAGATGGCCGATAACCTCGGAGCGCACCTCAGGTGACACAGATTGAATAAGGTCAACAAGGTCATCCGGATCCATCACTTCCAGCAGGTCCCTTGTAGCCTGAATCGACAGGGCCGCGACAAGATTCTGCTGATCCGCGGCTGATAGTTCAGAGATCAGTTCACCCCGGACGTCCTGTTCCAATGCCAGAAAAATAGCCAGGGCCTGCTCTTCATCAAGTTCATACCAGCCGTCAGCCAGGTCGGCCACGGTAAAATCATGAACAGCTGTTTTCAGGGATTCACCGTCAAATTCCAAAAGGCGCAGTAAACTGTTCATTGTGTCAGCCATTATCCCAGTCTCCCACCATGAGAACTTCCCTTTCCATCAGGAACCCGGTTGATTCTTTAACCTTCCGTGCAATTTCTTCAAGAAGCCGGCGGATATCATTGCCCCCGGCGGAACCCTCATTAATTATGATATTGGCATGCCAGTCGGCTACAGCGGCAGCACCGATTTTAAAACCCTTCAAACCGCAGCTGTCGATAAGCTTTCCCGAAGGGGAGCCGAATGCCCGGTTGTTTTTGAATGCGCTCCCGGCGCATGGGGCCTTGTAATGACCTTTTAACACCCTGTCATCTCTTTTTTCCATCATCGCGGCTTTAAGAAGATCGGGGTCTTTTGAATTCATGACGAATGCCGCCCGAAGTATCGTCAGCTCCGCGCCGGAACCATTTTGAAAGGGTGAATGTTTATAAGCCCAGTCATTCCGGTTCATGGGAATCCTTGTTACCTTTCCGCCTCGGTCCATAACATCCACCCAGATAAGCGTATCGGCGATTTCCGCATCGTAACAGCGGGCGTTCATCCAGATTGCTCCACCGACGGTTCCGGGCATTCCGAAAAGAAAATCCAGCCCGGCAAGCCCCGAACTCCCGGATTTCCAGGCGGCATCGGAAACCGGCAGGCCGGCCCCGAGAATCAGAGTCAGCTCTCCGGGGGATGCTGCTTCGGGCTCTTCCCGGTAATTCTCCCGGTAATCGTTGAAGAGCCGGGTATCTATGACAAGACCGCGAATACCCGAATCGGAAACAAGGATATTAGACCCCCCGCCGAGAATAAATATTTCCAGGCCATCCCGCCGGGCTGCGGTAAAAAGAGAACGCAAATCTTCCTCGTCGGAAGGCAGTGCAAAGAGATCCGCAGGACCGCCAATCAGAAATGTGGTATGACGCCACATGGGCTCAGTTCTGAATACCGGCCCTTTTATATTGAACATGTCCTGTGATTCGGTTATTTTTGCCACACGTTATTTTATTCTTAAGCGGCATGCTGCCGCAACCGGAGCGATATAATTGAAAACCCTGCGCTTATACAATTCAGACGGCCGTGAATTACAGGAATTCAAGCCACTGGAATCAGGCCGTGCGGGTTTATACTGCTGCGGTCCGACGGTGTACAACTACGCCCATATCGGGAACTTGCGGGCCTACACCCATTGGGACATACTCCGCCGCACCCTGACACGCTTCGGCTATGAAGTGAAACATGTCATGAATATCACCGATGTTGGACATTTGACAGATGATGGTGATGAGGGTGAGGACAAGATGCTCAAAGGAGCCCGGGAACGGGACATGAGTGTCTGGGAAATTGCCGAGTTTTTTACCAAGGCATTTTTTGATGATATCAAAAAACTGAATATTCTCACTCCGGATGTCAGCTGTAAGGCCACAGAGCATATCGATGATATGATTTCCATGATAAAACGCCTGGAAGAGAGAGGCTTCAGCTATGAGGCCGGCGGGAATGTTTATTTTGATTCGGCTAAACTGCCGGATTACGGCCGTATGGCCCTTCTGGACCGGCAGAACCTGCAGCATGGTGCCAGGGTGGAAGTGGATACCAACAAACACAAGCCCCTGGATTTTGTTCTGTGGTTTACCAGAAGCAAGTTTGAAAATCAGGCCATGGTATGGGATTCTCCCTGGGGAAGGGGTTACCCGGGCTGGCATATTGAATGCTCGGCCATGAGTTCCAGATACCTGGGTGAACGCATTGATATCCACACCGGCGGCATCGATCATATTCCGGTGCATCATACAAATGAAATTGCCCAGAGTGAGGGGGCTTTCGGTCATCACTGGGTGAATTACTGGATTCACAATGAGTTTCTCATCATGAAAGACGGGAAGATGTCTAAAAGCAAGGGTGGTTTTATTACCCTTGAGAAGCTTCTTGACGATGGGTACGAGGCTCTGGATTACCGTTATTTTCTCCTGGGCGGCCATTACCGCTCCCAGCTGGTATTTTCCGGAGAATCCCTTGATGGTGCCCGTTCAGCCAGGAAATCCCTTCTGGGACGGGTGGCGGCATTTAAACGTGAGACTGCCGGTTCGCCTCTTCCGGATCTGAATGACCTCGGGAAAGTGTCTCATTCCAGGCTTGAAGCCTTCGATGAGGCCCTCGGAGAGGATTTGAACACCCCAAGGGCCCTGGCGGAGATGTGGCAGCTGGTGAAGGATGAAGGAATTCCCCCGGCTGAACGCCTGGCGGGGGTTCTTGATATGGATGGAGTATTGGGACTGAATCTTATTGAAGCCGGAGATGAGACTGCCGGAGTCGGTGAGGATGATGAGCTGGCGGTATTTCTGGTACGGCGTCAAAAAGCCCGTAAAGTCAAAGACTGGGCAGCCGCGGATGAGATCAGAAACGAGCTGGCCTCACGAGGTTGGAAGGTTGTGGATACCTCAGATGGACCAAGGCTGGAGAAATCGTGAAAACTCCAGTAACTCCCGGGTCATTCGGTTGTTGTAATGAGTGACGGGGATTCTCTCGATGCGGCATTTGCCGAACTGTTCAATGGATTTTATTCTGATCTGCTCCGGGTTGCGTGGCGGATTTGTGGACGATCTGATGTAGCAGAGGAACTCAGCCAGGAAGCCTTTCTGAGGTATTACGAAAGGCGGGACAGACTCCCTGTCGGTGATGAAGCCCGTTACTGGCTCATCCGGGTTGTGAAAAACCTGGCTTTCAATTACGAAAAGCGCCTTGGCCGGGAGCGTGAAGCCTACCGGGTTTATGCCCGGCAGCCTCGAAAGGATTTACGAAACGAAGGTGAGAGTTCCATCCTGGCTGAAGAATCCCGGGATCAGGTCCGAAAGGCCTTACTCGAGATACCATACAAGTTGAGGGTAGCACTGATTTTGACAGAATACGCCGGATATCCTTATGCAGATATCGCCCGAATCCTTCATATCTCTGAAGGCAACGTTAAAATAAGGGTGTTCCGCGCCCGACAGCATTTATCGAAAATCCTGCAAAAGGGAGATTTACATGTGCCCTGATACCTCATTGCTATCAGCCTTCTTTGACAATGAATTAAGCGGTTCTGAAAAAGACTCTGTTGAAAACCATATCCCGGGCTGTCCCGCGTGCAGCGCAACGCTGGATCTATTTGCAGATCAGCGTGAATTGATGAAGCAGGACAGGCCCTTTATCGAAGAGACTCCGGACTATCTGGATGAGTTCTGGACTTATGTCGGGAAATCCCGATTATCAAGAGTCCATGGTCCCCGCCGGATAGCGGTACCACTGCCTATTGCCATAGCAGCAGCCCTGGCTCTGGCCGTTGTATCCGTACTGAATTTTCTCCCTCTGGGCGGGAGAAATGCTTCTGGACTTCCAATTGTAGTTGATACACTTCCTCAGGCTCCCACCGTAGTCTCTTTTACCATCTCTCCGGGAGAATTGGATGATTTCTTTGCCGTTCTGGAAGGTGTGAAAATCACGGATGATGCGATTCATATTATTCCCGCCGACCTCCCCGTTGCGCGTTTTGGTGATCCTTTGATTGTCAGATCGGCCAGCTTCGAGTGAGAAAAAAACATCGGGGAATGGGAGTACATATCACAAGCAGTCTTTCATGGCCCGTTCGTCTGTTTTTTTCCGCAGTCACTTTGATGTTCTGTGTTAGTCCGCTTATTGCCCAGGAGGGATCTGAATCTTCACTCAGCGCTGATAAACTCCTGAAGGACGCACTGTTATTCACAGTCGATGTCGTTGTAAACACCCCCGGCGGTGATACCGAGCTCTGGAACACCAAAGTCGAAAAAATCACCATTCCCGGCCGGGCCGTCGCGGTGGGTCTTGAAGGAGATAATTCCAGGCTTAAGGTAAACTTCACAATTTATCCGGCAGAGGATGGGAAGCTGTTTCTGGTTGCCAGGAGTGAAACCTGGGTTGGAGGAGAGTATTCAAGTGCTCTATCAAGTCTCCCTGTGGCTTATCATGATGAAGTGTATTACTATCCACTGGGCCGCGCGGGAGATGGTGATGAGGATAATCCGGTAGAAGTTAGAATGGCCATCAGTGTAATTCCCTACCTGGAAACCCTGGACCGGGAGGCACGTGCCGCCCTGGAAGCCGCTTTTAATTCTTCAGCCCAATTTGACCTCTCGGGGGAGGACCCCTGATTCTGTGAATACTCTCACGAAAAAAATTCTCCTTTGGGCACCGGTGATACTTTTCTCCCTGGCCCTTGGGATTTTATTTATACTGTTCTTTCGTTATCAAAAAAAACCGGAAATTACCGGTATGGACCGGCTGATGGCCGGTTCCGGTGACAGGCTGGAGATTACCGGAAGATATTTTGGTGACGGAATCGATGGTTCCAGACTTTATATCGGTGCAAATCCACTGACATCAACAGGTATTATTGATTGGGAAGATACCCGTATTGTTGCCCGTGTGCCTCGGAATGACGGTGCCGTACTGGTGAAGATAAAAACCAGGTCGGGAAGCTCCCGGGGATTTGTTCTTGGAGATTCCTCACGGTTTCCCAGGGTTGATTACGGTTCCTGGCTGCCTGGAGCTCCGTTTATTGAATATGCCGAACCGTTGTCAGGCAGCCCGGGTACCATGGTAACAGTTCACGGTGAAGGATTTGGTGACAGACGTGGAGGCGGGCAAATCTGGGTGAACCAGTCTGACTCCTCCTTATTGCTGGGAACAGAGGAGCCTAATCTCTCCCATTATGTGGAAGCTGTTTCAATTAAGCTCTGGACTGAGAATCAGGTGAGTTTCTGGCTGCCGCAAAAGAGTTCTTCAGGAAATATCTATTTATTTAAATCCGGTCAATTCAGTAACCCCGTTTCCATCGATGTAAATCAGAACGCGGGTATTCTTAACACAGGGAAAAAGGTTCAGTGGTCGCTTCGGCAGGATGTTCTGATTGACAGAATTGGTGCATTCCCCGGGAATTCTTTATACATACAGATTCCCTCACCACAGAAAGGATCGGGGCAGGGTGATGCAGTAATTCTGGAAGCTTCCGGTAATCTTTATCCATTGAGATTGAATGGGAATCTGGCCTTATACCGAATGGACGAGTTGGAATCCGGTGATCAGTATAAAATCTCAAGACAAATTGTGGTCCCGGTTACCACAGTAAGAGCTGAGATTCACCCGGAATTACTTATCCCCTACGACCCCGCGCAGCCGCAGCTTTCCCAGGCTCTGAAAACCGATGATTGGATAAGACCCGATCTGGTACCTCGAACAACGGCCCGGATAATTGGAAATATCAGGGATGACTGGACTAAATCCCGGGCAATTTATGACTACGTGCTTGAGCTTCTTTCCTGGGACGATAATCCTCCAAGCCGTATCATTCCGGATTATATCACAACTGAAAAAGCGGACAGCGAGGGATACAGTTACCTTTTTGTTTCCATGGCCCGTGCTGCCGGAATCCCGGCCAGACCGGTTGGAGGTATTATTGTTGGAAATGACGGATCATCAAGATCATGGTGGTGGGCCGAGATATGGATTGAAGGAGTAGGGTGGATTCCTCTGGATCCCGCGTTGGGAGATGGCGGCGATGATATTCTTCTAAGTGGTGTGGAAGGTGATACCTCCAGTTACTATTTCGGGGGTTTGGAAGGGCGGCATATCGCATTTTCCCGGGGTGTACTTCTTTTAAAGCCCTTACAGCCTTATCCGGATCTTCGCATCCCCGATGATAAATACACCCTGCAGAGTGTCTGGGAAGAAGTGTCGGGAAATCTGGTGAGCTATAAAAGTTACTGGCCGGTTCCCCGAATTACAGCATCCTACTGAAAAACACACTATATGCAGATTCCCTTATCCTTCTCTACTTGCCAGTTCTCCTGACGAAGGATATTCTCTAACTGAAATATCCTCCCGGAGGTTAACAATACATGCTTGATAATAGAAGCATTGCCGAAGTTGATCCTGAACTGCATGCCGCCATGACCGATGAACTGTCCCGGCAGCGGGATCGTCTGGAGCTTATCGCCTCTGAGAACCTTGTTTCACGGGCTGTTCTTGAGGCTGCAGGATCAGTTCTTACCAACAAGTATGCCGAAGGCTATCCTTCCAAACGGTATTACGGTGGTTGTGAGTATGTGGATGTGGCCGAAACTCTGGCGATAGAAAGGGCAAAAAAGCTCTTCGGAGCTGAATATGTCAATGTCCAGCCTCATGCCGGAAGTCAGGCCAATATGTCGGCCTACAGGGCAGTGATGAATCATGGTGATACTCTTTTGGGAATGAACCTGGCTCATGGCGGTCATCTCACACATGGTTCTCCAGTCAGTTTTTCCGGAAAAGATTATAATATTGTCAGCTACGGCGTCGGTAAAGATACGGAAACAATCGATTACGATGAGCTTCGCCGACTGGCTGTTGAGCATAAACCCAGGGTGATTGTAGCCGGTGCCTCCGCCTATCCCCGGATTCTGGATTTTATAAAATTCCGGGCTGTTGCCGATGAAGCCGGAGCCCTGCTGATAAGCGATATGGCTCACATAGCCGGTCTGGTTGCCGCAGGTGAGCATCCCTCCCCGGTACCACATTCTCACATCACCACGACGACGACTCATAAGACACTCAGAGGGCCTCGCGGAGGTATGATTCTTGTAGGAAAGGATATCGAGAATGATATGGGTATCGTAGCTCCCAAATCAGGCCGAACCAAGCGAATTGGTGAAATAATCAACAGTGTTATATTCCCGGGAACCCAGGGCGGCCCGCTGATGCATATCATTGCCGCCAAGGCCGTGGCATTTAAAGAGGCTATGCAGCCTGAGTTCAAGGATTATCAGAAACTGGTAAAGGAAAATGCTCAAGCCCTTGCCGCAGCTCTTATTGACGGCGGTGTCAGGCTGGTTTCCGGCGGAACAGATAATCATTTGATGCTTGTAGATCTCGGTCCCCTGAATGTAACAGGAAAGGAAGCTGAAACCTGGCTGGATCTTGCTGGAATGACTGTAAACAAGAACGCCATTCCCTTCGATCCCAAACCTCCGAGGATCAGTTCCGGTATCCGAGTTGGTACACCGGCCATCACCAGCCGTGGTCTTCAGACCGAACAGATGGGTGAAGTGGCAGGCTATATGGTTGATGCTTTGAAATCAGGTGGAGACGAGAAAATTTTAAAAAGTATCGCAGAAAAGGTGAAAGTCCTCTGTGAGCGCTTTCCGGTGTATCCGGGATTGTAATGAAATAGGCTATTCGCTTGACGATAGACACTTCGGCTCCTTAGAATGGTTGCATCAACAGGTTTCATAATCCTCTTGGAGATGGCATGGGTAATCCCTTACAGCTGGGACTGGTAAATTACAACAAAGGCGCCTATATCACTATAGAAGGTAAAAGCGCCAATCTGTTCTACATCGTCCGCTCAGGTCTTGTCCGGATTGAGAAAGATCTGGAGATACCCGAGGAAGAGGATGAAGCTATTCTCAAACCCGGTGACTTCTTCGGCGTTGTCTCCACCATGAGTAATCATGCTCATATAGACAATGCGGTTGCTATTGAGAACTGTACTTTGATTACTGTTCGTTCAGACCAGTATTCCCTGCTTATTGAACGTAATACCCCGGTTGCCATGAAAATCATCAATGGGTTCTCCCGTCAGGTTCGATTACTCGACCAGGCTCTCACCCGGCTGACTTTTAAAAGTTCAGTGGAAGTTGATGATAGGCATCTTTTTCAGGTTGGTGAGTATTATGCCAAACAAAACCAATTCAATCAGGCCTTCTACGCCTACTATAAATACTGTATTACCAACCCTCACGGATCCAATATCACTGTCGCCAAGCAGAGAATGGCCCGTATCAAGCCTTACGCGAAAACAGCCAATCTCAACCCCGATACTACAAAATTCATAAGGCAGTATCCCAAGGATACGATGCTCTTTGCCGAGGGAGAAAGCGGTCCTGAGCTGTTTATTATCCAGAAAGGCAGCATCCGGATCACCAAGATTGTGAATAACAACGAGGTGCTGCTGGCTCTGCTCAAGAGTGGTGATATTTTTGGTGAAATGGCCCTGTTGGAGAACAAGCCCCGCAGCGCTTCAGCTATAGCACATGAAGACTCCATTCTGATGGCTGTGAATCGTGCCAACTTCAAAGGCATGGTAGTGGAACAACCCAGGATTATCTCAAGGCTCACCTCTTCTCTTGCTGAGAGAATCTGGAACCTGAACCGGCAGCTTCGCAATACCCTCATCGAAGATCCGGTGGGCAGACTCTACGACAGTCTGGTACTGGAGCTTGAAAAAGAAAGGATGGACCTGACATCTCGTCAGTCACATACCTTCGGATTCGGTCCTAATGATTTAATCAATATGGTAGGACTGGCAAAAGATGTGGGTAGAGGAGCCATCGCAACTCTCCTCGAAAGCAAAGATCTCACAATCGTGGATAATAATCTCTATTCTTCTGATATTTCCCAGATTAAGAAATCGGCAGAGTACTACAAAAAAATGGAAATCCGCCGGGAGTCCAGACTGGAACGCTCACGATAACAGCTGATTCCCAAACGAAATGAGAGCAGTGAACTTGTTCATTGCCGAATGAGTGCAGGGAAAGCATGGTTTCATACCCTGCGGCTCTGCCGCAGAACAGGAGCCGATTGAGCGGCTCCTGTTCCAAGGCTCTGCCCTGGGGTATGATGCCATTCATTCCTTATGGATATAAGAGCGATTCACATTAAAAAAACATTGAGATATTCAGGACTGTTAATTATTGTTCTACTGAGTATCCTGATATCTGCTATGGCAGTGAATTCCGGAGGACAGCCTGATATGCAGTCCTGGCATTACATGAAATTCCCGGCAGATAAACCGGTATACGCTTCATTTTCTTCATTTGAACAGTATCAGACGGCAGAAAGGGATTATATTAAAAATATTTTCGATTCACTTGCTGAAGATTCAACACAGGAATTTATCAAATATACTGATGGTGATGTGTTCTCCCCCGTTATTGATGGTGAAAATCTGAACAGTTCATTTGTTCTTGAGCCCTCAGGTGATGAGTTCAAAGGCGGTGTTCTGCTGGTGCATGGACTTTCGGATTCTCCCTACCACATGCTTGAGACAGGAAAATACCTTTCCGGGGCAGGGTTCTATGTTATAGGGTTGAGACTTCCCGGCCACGGGATACTGCCGGCAGCTCTGCTGGATATACGCTGGCAGGACTGGTATCAGGCAGTTGAGTTTGCGGCGGCTTTTGTAAAAGAGGAAATCAGGAAACAGGGCAAGGGCGTTTTTATCATGGGTGGATTCTCTACCGGCGCCGCGTTGAACCTCCGCTATACCATGGAAAGAATACTTGAAGGCAGCGGGGAAATCCCGGGCAAGCTGCTGTTCTTTTCTCCTGCATTCGGGATTACAGCTTTAGCAGAATTTACAAATTTGCACAAAATTATCAGTTGGATGCCGTTTTTCCAAAAGTTCAAATGGCAGAATATCAAACCTGAATACGATCCTTACCGCTATACATCCTGGCCATACAACGCCGGGTATCAAATTTACAGCCTGTCAAAGAAGAACTGGGATCTTGTTTCTAAGATTTCATCCAGAGTGGAGTATCTGGAAAAAATTCCGCCTATGATAACTTTTCAGTCCCGGGTTGATGCCACTGTTCTTCCTGAGAGAGTGTATGAACTTTATGAAAGAATGGCACCGGAAGGCAGTCAGCTGTTTCTATTTGATGTGAATAGAAGATATCAGTCGATAATTTCAAGTGACGTTCTGGAATGGACCCCTGATTCGGTACATGGTGAACGGGTTAAAGATATGATCAGTATGATTCCCGATGACGGCGAGTGGCCGGAATCTGTGTATGCCATTTCTCATATCAGTGTTCCCTTATCACCTGCTGATGCTGTTTACGGCAAAGATTCCCTGATTGGAGGGTTGAACGTTAAAGGAGAAAGAGGTGTTCTTGGAACCAGTATCAATCTGGAGAGATTGAGATACAATCCGTTTTTCCCCTACATGGAAGAGAAAGTACTGGACTTTGTATCTCAATAAAACAGGCCGTTTCCCGGTGGGTTATCGGTATTTTTTTGGATTTATTTGAAATTTGTCAACTCTTAATCCCATGATGCGTTCTGATATCCCCAAGTGCCGTGCCGCTTCAGCACGGTTTCCTTTTGATGATTTCAAGGCTTCCCGGAGAAGTTCTTCTTCGAGTTTATCCAGGGCTACAGAGAGGGTTGATGCCAACCCGGTGTCGGTGGATTCGGCGGACTGGAGGCTGGGAGGCAGATGATAGGCATGAATCACCTCATCTGTGGAGAGTAATACAGCCCTCTCAATGCAGTTCTCCAGCTCTCTGACATTTCCCGGCCAGTGATAACTGGTTAACAGATCGATGGAAGAACTCGAAATACGTTTGATGTTTTTTCGGTTCTTCTTTGAGTATTTCTCAATAAAATGATCGGCTAGAAGCATGATATCTCCATGACGTTCCCTCAAAGGGGGAATATGGATGGGGTAGACATTCAGTCGGTAGAACAGGTCTTCCCGGAATGTGCCATTGGAGATTTCTTCTTCCAGGGGGCGGTTTGTCGCCGCTATAACCCGTACATCTACGGGAATGGTTTGATTTCCCCCAACACGTTCTATTTCCCGTTCCTGAAGCACACGAAGCAGCTTTACCTGGAGCAGTGGAGACAAATCACCGATTTCGTCCAGGAAAATGGTGCCGCCGTCGGCCATTTCAAACCGGCCTTTCCGGGTTTTTATAGCGCCGGTGAAGGCCCCTTCCTCATGGCCGAAGAGTTCTGATTCGATAACACCTTCAGGCAGTGCGGCGCAGTTTACCTTAATAAAACTTTTTCCCGACCGCGGGCTGTTGTAATGAAGGGCATTGGCGATGAGCTCCTTGCCCGTTCCACTTTCACCGCGGATCAGAACTGTTGCTTCACTTGGGGCCACTTGTCTAAGAAGTTCATAAACCTGTTTCATCGACCGGGTACTGCCAATCATATTTTTGGGCTGAAAAGATTCCCTCAACGCTGCCTGAAGCCTGGAATTCTCCTCTTTCAGGGCTTTTCTGGCTTCTTCTCCGTTCCGTCTGAGCTCAACAGCCCGGGCAATCATACTGCCGATGATGGTGAGCAGCCGGACATCCTCATCCAGGGCTATTTCATCACCGAACAGCCGGTCGCTGGAGAGGGCCCCGCAGGTTTCCTGGTCAATTTTAATGGGAACGCAGATAAATGCAGTAGAAGTATCATCAGAGCGGGCACCGGTTTTATCCAGAAATTCAGGTTCTGCTGATATATCCGGTACAATCATCGGCCGGCCGGTTTGAACCACCTGGCCGGTTATACCCTCGCCAAGTTTATAGCGGCCCCTGGCCTGTTCTTTCCCGGTAAGACCGTAGGCGGCGGATATCCTGATTTCACGGGATTGGCGGTTTAAAAGGGTTACTGTTCCCCGGTGCATCCCCATGTGATCGGCAATGGCTTCCAGAACGGGAGAAATAATTTGATCCAGATCGATACTGCGATCCAGTATTTGACTGATTTCGAATAAAAGAGTGAGTTCCTGTATTCGGCGGCGGTAATGCCTGCCGTCGATGCGATCGTTTGCTTCCATCATAGGTGAAACATACGAAAATGTAGTATTTGTGACAAGGTGCTGCAGGATCATCGAAAGGTTCTATCGGCATCCAAGTTCTGTGCAGATAATTGTAACGATAACAGGCGGCATTATTGCCGCTGAAGTGAGCAGCAGATCGGTCAATTTCAAATGGAATTCCCCGGATGTCGGGTTATCGCTGTAGCATCGGGAAAGCAGGGCTTCACTTGTGAGGTCGGCCCGGCGGAGTGTTGCTTCAGCCATGGGCAGTCCAAGGGATACGGCTCGTCGGAATACCGATCGGCGGCTTCCCAGCCCCCGGCTGAAGGCGGCATCCCGAATTGTGGCTCCTTCATCCAGTATCCTGGGGATAAATGCCAGAGTCAGTGATAT
>JAUUYD010000159.1 GCA_030590585.1 Spirochaeta sp. | reverse complement strand
CGGTAAAACCGGGCATAGCCTACAATTACCTGGGCTCTTCCTCCTGGATCTCGACGACGAGCGTGAAACCCGTTATCGATACAGAAATGTGCACATTCACCTGGGCCCATCCTGTCCCGGGTTATCTTCAGCCATGCGGCTCCATGCAGACGGCCGGCAGCTCCTACACATGGCTGAAAAACCAGTTGGCCCGGATTGAGGCCGGTGAGGCGGAAAAGGCGGGAGAGAGCGCCTATAAGCGAATCGATCGACTGATAGAATCCTCACCCCCGGGAGCCGGAGGTGTTCTGTTCCTTCCTTATATGCTGGGGGAGCGCAGCCCAAGGTGGAACCCGGAGGCCAAAGGGGCATTCCTGAACCTGAATCTGGAAACCAGGCGTGAAGACCTCTTTCGATCCGTCCTGGAGGGCATCACCATGAACCTGGAGATTATCCTGAAGATCTTCAGATCCGAATTGTCCATCGAGCAGCTCCTGGTCATCGGGGGCGGTGCAAAGGGCGGGATCTGGAATCAGATTATGGCCGATATATTCGATATCGAAATTCTGATTCCACGATACCTGGAAGAAGCGACAAGCATGGGAGCGGCCATTATCGGTGGTGTCGGTTGCGGTGTATTCGAGGGTTTTGACGCGGTGGACCGTTTCATCCGGATTAGCAGATCCGTCAAGCCCCGAAGGGAAACCCGGGGGGTATATGGGCCGTTGAAGGAACTTTTCGAGGCTGCTTATGTTGCGACTGAACCTCTTTTCGTAGCCATGAAGGAATTTTCGTGAAACTGTCATAGGATAAAGCCGGCAGACCAGGTAGAAACCGGGAGAAGCATCTCCCGCAAAAAAGCCGCCCCGAGTGGAGCGGCTTTCGTTGTGTCGCGAAGGTATTTTCGCGAAACTCGAATTCTTACTTCGAATAGAACTCGACCACCATCTGTTCGTTGACGACAGAGGGGATGTCGGTACGGTAAGGGAGCCGCTCCACCCTGCCCTTGAGGGCGTCACCGTCGATTGACAGCCATGCGGGCATCACCTGGTTACTATGGGCCAGGCTTTCCCGGATAATTTTCTTGCTCGCTTCGGTTTCACGAACCTGAATATCATCGCCCTCACGGACAACGATTGAAGGTACGTTGGACCGATTGCCGTTCAATCGGATGTGACCGTGGCTGACATACTGCCGGGCCTGGGCCCGGGTTGTTGCCAATCCGAGTCTGTAAACTACGTTGTCCAGCCGACGCTCGAGAAGAATCATCATATTGTCGCCGGTGAGGCCGCTCAATGTCTTCGCTTTTACGAAGGTATTGAAAAACTGCTTCTCACTGAGGCCGTAGGAGAAGCGGAGTTTCTGCTTCTCAAGGAGCTGACGTCCGAAGTCGCTGATTTTATTGCGACCACGATAGCCCTTTTCCTGGCCCGGTTTCTGAGGTTTCTTCTTGAGCAATCTATCATATTTACCATTACCGTAAATATTGACACCTAAACGGCGGACGACTTTACCACGTGTTTTCGTGTTTCTCGCCATTGCTCTTTCTCCTGATGGAGTGTAATTGAAAATGCCCCGACGGGGCATGCCGGACCATCTTATCGACAGTGAATGACTTGGTCAATAAGTAAGATCACTTTGCCGTTATACAAGGGTTACCCTTTGCCGGTCGTTCCACAGCTGCGGGGTATCGGGTATTGTACAGGTATGATTAAACATATCGTTATGTGGCGTTATAAAAATAAGAATGACATCGAAACGGCCCGAAAGGCATTGGACAGCATGAAGGGCAGGGTTCCCTCGATGCTTTCTATTGAAACCGGTGAGAATTTCCGGAAAAGTCCGGCATCTTACGATCTGGTACTTATTACGGAACATGAAGATCCGGCGGCTCTGGATGCCTATCAGGAGGATCCGGTGCATGGGGAAGTAAAAATCGTCCTTGGAAAACTGAAGAGTGAAATGGCCGCTGTTGATTTCCAGTCAGGCGATGGGACTGAAACTGCTGTTTAATCCTGCTTTTGGGTCATAAAATGATATGAATAGGTGTATTGTAATAAAAAATTATGGCTTAGATGACAGAATTGATTTACTGTAATAAGCAATGAGTACACAAAACGAAACTTTCCCCGACCGATTGAACCAGATACTTGACATCGATCGGGAACTGGACCGTATCAGAGACCTCGACCTCCTGCTGGAGCGGCTGTTGTTTCTGGCCCGGCGGGAAGCGAATGCAGACGCAGGCACCGTGTACATCTGTAATGGGGGCCAGCTCGCTTTTACCCATACTCAGAACGATACATTTCAGGCCAAATTGAAACCCGGTGAGAAACTTGTCTACTCCTATTTCTCCATTCCCATCAGTAATAAATCGATTGCCGGTTTCGTTGCAAATAACGAAACTATTATCAATTGTCCGGATATGTATGCCATCAGCAAAAATGCCCCCTACCATTTTGACCTGTCATTTGACGAACGGACGGGATACAAGACGGTTTCCAGCTTTACATTCCCACTGATTTCCAGTGATGGTGACTTACTCGGAGTCATGCAGCTTCTGAACGCCAGGGACGATAAGGGCAAATTCATTACCTTCAACTCCGAAGATGAGCCTTTTTTCGAACTGTTCGCCCGATTCGGCTCCAAAGCGATACAGCGGGCCCAGATGACCCGAAACCTGTTGATTACAATCACAGGGTTCGCCGGCTTGAGGGATCCCAGGGAGACCAGCTCCCATGTGAACAGGGTAGGATCCTTCGCTATGGAAATTTATGAAGCATGGGCCAATCGCCGGAAAATGGATTCTGATGAGCGGGATAAAAACAAGGATATCCTTCGTATGGCGGCGATGCTTCATGATGTCGGCAAAGTGGGTATCAGCGATATAATCCTGAAAAAACCCGGGAAATTTGATGACGATGAGTATCGGATCATGCAATCTCATACCTGGCTGGGAGCCAGGCAGTTTCTCGATAAGACAGAGCTGAATTCCATCGCTCAGGAAGTGGCTCTATCCCACCATGAAAATTGGGATGGAACCGGGTATCCCGGGGAAATCGGGAACTTGTTCGAAGCGGATAAGTATATCAAAGACGTAGAAAAACGCCCTCCGGGATTCAAAGGTGAAGATATCCCCTTATTTGCCAGGATTGTAGCTATCGCCGATGTTTACGATGCCCTCAGTTCGAAAAGGGTATATAAGGAAGCCTGGAACGAAGATGATGTCCTGAAGGTCATGAGGGATGAATCCGGCAGTAAATTCGATCCGGAAATGATTGATGCCTTTTTCTCCGTTCTACCGACTTTGCGGAATATCCGGGAACGATACCCCGATCCGCCTGAAGATGGACAAACAACCTGAGGTCAGTTTCAGCATCCGATATTCCGGCAATTATTCCGGCAATTAAATGCCGCGTCAGACGGTGAAATATCTTGACTTGCGTCCTTCCTCCGGTTTGTTTATCATTTGGTTACAGGGTGGATCTTGCGTCCATTCAACTTCGATAAATCGTTAAGACATCCTCTAAGGATGAATATCGTTGGGATTGGAACCGGTATGCCAATTGGCAGCGGGTGAGATGTCTCATCCTGAACCGGTATCAAAATCTTTGGTTTATGGCAATTTTGACTGTTACGGTGGGAATTTTAATGGATCTCTCTGTGATGTCGATTGAAAAAGAGAACATTTAATACGGAGGACGTATGAAAAAGTTATTGTCGGTTTTATTGATTCTGGCTCTTGCAGCAGGATTCGGCTTCGCCAACGGCGGCGGAGAATCATCTGGTGAACGTGAATTTGTCACCATCGGTACCGGTGGTGTTACCGGTGTTTACTATCCCACCGGCGGTGCCATCTCCAAGATGGTTAACAAGAAAAGTGATGTGTACAATCTCAGGGTAACCGTCGAATCCACCGGAGGTTCGGTTTATAACGTGAACGCCATCATGTCCGGCGATCTCGAGTTCGACATTGTTCAGTCGGACCGTCAGTTCCAGGCTTATAACGGTACGGCAGACTGGGAAGGCGATCCTCAGAAAGGTTTACGGGCTGTTTTCTCCATTCACCCCGAATCCGTATCTCTTCTGGCTTCCGATGAATCCGGAATCCAGTCCCTCGCAGACCTGAAGGGCAAGATCGTCAACATCGGTAATCCGGGTTCCGGCCAGCGTGGAAACGCCACCGATATCCTTATGGCTGCCGGTATAGATCCTGATTCAGATATCAAGGCCGAGGGTCTCAAAGCCGCTGAAGCGGCAGGCATGCTGCAGGACGGAAGAATAGACGCTTATTTTTACACCGTCGGTCATCCCAACGGCTCCTTCAAGGAAGCCACTTCAGGAACCAGGGGCGTTCATTTCGTTCCCATGGAAGGAGCTCCTGTTGAAGCTCTGGTATCCGAGTATCCTTACTACGCCAAGTCCGTTATCCCTGTAGCCTCAAACTATCCCGGTGCTTCCAATGACGGTGACGTTAATACCTTCGGTGTGAAAGCGACGTTCTGTACTTCTGCCGATGTGTCCGATGACGTGGTTTATGCCATTGTCAAGGAAGTATTCGACAACCTCGATGAGTTCAAAGCACTGCACCCTGCATACAGTGTTCTCACCGCCGAGAACATGCTCGATGGTCTGTCTGCTCCCCTGCACCCCGGTGCCGAGAAGTACTTCCGCGAGGTCGGTCTGATCAAATAAATGATACCGGTAATTCGGGCGGGTTCCCTGAAGCCGCCTGCTGATTAAGTTTGACCGGGGGACGGGGGCATCGATCCTCGTCCCTCTTTTTTTGTATGGAAGGGGCCCATGATTGAAGAACTAGAACATCCCGACGACGAAAACCTTGCCGAAGCCCAGCGAATTGCGGAAGAAGCCGAAGGCGGAACCCGCCACCTGGAGCGGGGAGTCGGGAAATGGCTCATACCCGGTCTGGCCGCCCTATGGTCCATATTCCAACTCCTGCTTCCCAGCGTTATTCTGCTGGACAGCACAATTGTACGTTCCATTCATCTCACCTTTGCAATTATCCTGGTGTTTCTGACCCATCCGATGCTCAAAAAACCCCGGGCAGGCAGGCTTGGAGCATATCTGGGCGCCAGGGATCGCATCACATTTGTGGACTATGCTTCGGCACTTGTCGCCGGGGCGGTGGCTTTCTATATCGCCTTCGAGCTGATTATGGCCAATGTGAATCCAGGCTACTCAGGGATAGAAACTCGACAGGGCCGGCCGATATTCCGGGATGTCCTTATAGGAGTTCTTTTAACGATATTCCTCCTTGAGGCCGCCAGACGCTCACTGGGTCCGGCACTGGCTGTGGTGGCCGCCGCGTTCATCCTATACAGCTTCATGGCGGCGAGGATGCCTCTGGCCTTCAGTTTCAAGAGCGTGTCCCTCACCAAGTACATCAGCAAGATGACCATGTCTACCGAAGGAATCTACGGAGTGCCGCTTTATGTTTCGGCGAATATAGTGTTTCTCTTTGTCCTGTTCGGTGCTTTGCTGGATAAGGCAGGAGCCGGGAAATATTTCGTAGATCTGGCCTTCAGCCTGATGGGCCGCTTCAAGGGCGGTCCTGCAAAAGCCGCTGTCCTGGCAAGCGGCCTTACCGGCATGGTATCCGGTTCGAGTATTGCCAATACGGTTACTACCGGCACTTTCACCATTCCTCTGATGAAGAAGGTGGGATACCCGGATTACAAGGCGGGAGCCGTGGAGGTGGCGGTCTCCACCAACGGCCAGCTCATGCCTCCCATCATGGGTGCCGCGGCTTTTATTATTGCCGAGACGGTGAACGTTCCCTATATCGAAGTTATTCGAGCGGCATTCATCCCGGCGGTTATCAGCTATATCGCACTTCTGTACATAGTCCATCTCGAGGCGTCAAAGCTGGGAATCGAAGGTCTTCCAAAATCGGAATTGCCCCGTTTCTTCCCCACATTGAAGAGGGGAATACACTTCCTCATACCTCTGATTTTCCTGATTGTATCCCTGGTCGTGTATCGCCATTCTCCTGCCCTGGCGGCCTTCAGGGCCATTATCGCCATCGCCGTTCTTATCCCCCTTGAGAATCT
>JAUUYD010000223.1 GCA_030590585.1 Spirochaeta sp. | reverse complement strand
TCTTTGCATCGGGTAGGGTCAGTATATGATTCAAAACGCCAAAGAAGCCGACACAGATCGGTCCAGGAACGAGGAGAACCGAAAGGGAGAACCAGTAGGTGACAAGAGTCCCGGAGCACCGGCAGTTCGACAGGCAATTGAGATCATGAATCACCTGCAAGGCTTTGCGTCCGGTGTTTCACTCGCTTCGATCAGTCGCGAACTCAGCATACCGAAGAGCACGGCATTGCGTGTACTGAGGGAGCTCGTGAAAGGAGGGTATGTACACTCAGACACCGATACTGGTCGTTACTCGCTCGGTCCCAGATTATTGACGCTGGGTCACGCGGTCATCAAACAGTCGGGTCTGCTAAAAACGTCACTTCCACATCTGGAAAGACTATCCGAGGAAGTGGGTGAAACCGTCAAGCTCACTGTGCTTCAAGGCCGGGAAGTAATCGTCCTCTACTACATCAAAGGTAGCATGAAGATGCAGATATCCACAGATGTCGGGAACCAACTGCCACTGCACGCCGGAGCGGCCAGCAAGGTACTCCTCTCAAGCCTCAGTGACCCGGAGATTCGCCGGTTCGCCGGACATAAACTGCATCGCTACACACCCAATACGATAACCGCCCCTGACGAGTTACTTAGCGCTGTGAAAGTGCTGCGGGATCGCGGATACGCAAAGGACGATCAGGAATACATGAACGGCGTCGCAGCAGTCGCGGCGCCGGTGCGGAACTACACCGGCCAGATCGTCGCTGCACTGAGCATTGCGTACTTCGCGGCTCCCGAAGAGCAAGACAAGGCCCAAGCACTCGTTCCTGCGCTATTGGCTACGGCGGCCCGAATATCCCGAGAACTAGGCGTACCGTCCTGAAAATGAACGTCTTCTGCCGATGATCGAGTAATCAAAGCTTTTGGGCTCTGTGAGTGACGAGAGTCTGTAGACGTGCAGAGACCGCGGAGTAGAGCTCATGGTGTAATGATAGATTGCGGGCTTTCCAGGAGCCAGACCGACATCCTTCTCCCAATTCGACGAGGATGCCGAGGCGGTAGTAGGCCTTCAGGATTTTTTCGTTAAACACAGCTTAAAAGCCCTGAAATCAGTCTTTAATAAATAACCCAGATCCATGAAGTGTCAGTGTTCCATCCCCGTTGTCCACAAAGGAATACGGAATTGTTGACCAATAGAATTCGTAACTTGTCGTGTTCGGTTGAGATTCCTTGGATACTGTGATTCCGATTTCAAGACCATAGGTACTAAAATCCGTCGTCTCGCCGGAAGAAGTATTCGTCACTTTCGTTGGAGTGAAGGTCCAATTCTTTGCCGGGTTACCAGCCTCCGTCCAGGTCCCCTGAATCCATACCGGGGTATCAAAAACATATGGAATCCCGAGTAAACCGCCGATAGCCTCACAACCTGACAATAATACGACGGCCAGAACTGCGAACGCCATTAAGAGTCGTTTAATTTTCATGAAAATAACCTCTTTGTTGATATATTACCAATATACTAATGTATGTGCTGAGTAATATCTACTAAAAAACCGCCTCCGTTATTAACGGGGCGGTTTATCGCAGCTTTTTCCTACAGGACGATTATTACCGGCGTGCCCGGGATCGGCCCCTGGAGGCTCCCTTGGCCATAATACGAACCCTTTTGTAAAGTCCATCACCTTCGCTCTTGGTAACAACATCTTCACGATCGTTGATGGCGGTGTGAACGAGTCGGCGTTCGAAAGGATTCATTGGTTCAAGAAGCCGGCTGGAACGGGTTTTGGCGGCTTCATCAGCCATGCGGTGGGCCATACGGACCAGGGATTCCTCCCGCCGGGCCCTGTAGCCTTCAGTATCCAGAACAACCCGCCAGGGAGCATCATCCCCGGTCACCCGGTTTAAATAGACATTGGTCAGCAGCTGCAGGGCATCCAGGTTCTTACCTTTTTTCCCGATAAGAATATTTGATGATTCCGAGCTGATCTCGAAAATCAGCTTGGCCCCGTCGGAATTCTTGTAGTCTGCTGTTCCGGAAAATCCCATCCGCTCAATCATTCCTTCAACAAAGGCCGATACGGCTTTCAGAACATCGTCCTCGGGGGGATCCACCGGTTCTTCCGGTACTTCAACTTTTATTGGTCTTTCATCAGGTATACGGTTCGTTTTCTGCGGCGGGCGGCCTTTCCTGCTTTTTCCCCTGTTTCCATTGGAAGAGGAATCGCCTGATCCCATGGGATCGGGAATAGCTGAGAGTGTCCGAACACGGATTCTCACTTTTCCCCGGCCGAAAAGTCCGCCGGTTTTTTCCAGAACCTCAACATCAAAGCTTTCGCTTCCCAGTTCCGCTGCCGCTTTGGCAACGGCTTCCCGCTCTGTGCGGCCTTCAAATTCCATGGCTGTCATGCGGTACCTCCTGCGGCCTTTCGTTTCTTTATATAATTTGTAATCAACTGCTGCGCTATGGTAATAAAGTTCATCGCCGTCCAGTAGAGCAGAAGCCCGGAAGGCATATCGTACAGGATGAAAAAGAACATGATCGGCATTCCCAGGGTAAGCATTTTCTGCTGGGCACCGGATTGAGCCCCAACCTGTCCGGCTTGAGTCACCTTTGTGGTAAGAAGCTGTCCTGCAAGGTAGAGAACCGGCAGCAGACGAATGGCCTCCAGGGTCCAGATTTTAAAGTCAAGCGGATTTGCGAACTTCCAGATATATTCAGGGGCTGACAGATCTATAATCCACCCGGGAATAAAAACAGCGCCTCTTAATGGGAAAAACTTGTTGAGAAGGCCATAGAGAGCAATAAAGATGGGAAACTGAAACAGCATGGGCAGACAGCCGCCCATGGGATTAACTCCCTCTTCTTTGTATAACTCTGCAGTTTTAGCATTGAGTTTCTGTGCATCACCTTTGTACTGCTCTTTCAGCGCGGCCAGTTTGGGCTGTACAGCCTGCATCTTGCTGGTGGACTCATAACTCTTGTGAGTGAACGGGAACAGTACAATTTTAATAAGTATGGTCAGCAGAATTATGGCCACACCGTAGTTGGGAACAAGCTTGTAGAAAAATTCCAGCAGCCATCTGAGTATCGCTTCAAGCCAGAACAGAACCGCACTGGTTTTCGGTGCCTTCTGCAGACTCATACCGGATATACCGAAGGCATTATCTGCGGCATTGTCATAGCGGGAAAGGTTTTCACGACCCAGCGGGCCAATGTAAAATTTGTATGTGTCTTCAATCACACTCTGCCGTCGGGCAGGTTTTGATATCTGCAGTAAAGATGCCTGATCCTGGCCCTCAACCGGGTTCCCGTCCCAGGTAATTGTCGAGCTTCCCGATCCCGGATCTACGATGACTGCGAAGTACTTCCCGACAACTGCCGCCCAATTAACGGTATCACCGATTTGAACAAACTTTCTTTTATTTTTGTGAGTAACTCTTTTAAGTTTTCCGCTTTTGGAATCGGGACCCCAGGTGACGTTGTCCCTGATTTCATAGCGGCCGTCAATTTTTTCAAAAGTCGGGCCGATCTGGGGACCGTATGTCAGGGTGTATGCATGATTATTTCCATCAAGTAACGGAACGGCTTTACCGTCGGGAGTCTCCATGGTAACAATCAATTCAATAACATATTCACCGGGTATAATACGATAACTTTTTGTCAGGGTGAAATTCTGGCCGTCCTTGACGTAATCCCGGGAAAAATTATGAATAAGTTCCCTGCCCTGATGGATTTTTTTATGGCTGAAAACATCATTAATAAACGGGGTATCATGATTTCCGAAGCTCAGGTTGAAAGTACCTACACCGCTTCCACCATCAAGAACCATGGAAATAGGTTTACCCTCATCCAGTTCCTGTAACAATTCTATATCTTTTACCACTGCTCCAGCAGTAGAAAAAGTAATTCTGAACAGGTCGGTTTCCTCTACTATGGTCTCTACAGGATAATCCTGCTCAATAAGCTCCGGGGCCGCTTTTGAATCGGCAGTGCTTTCAACCGGTACTTCACTGGGGGCTGTTTCTGTTTTATCAACAGGCGCCGCCTCCACTGCTTCGGTTTGCACAACCCTTTCGGCCGGTACATCCGGAGCATTCATCTGCATCAGGGTCATTCCGCCGATAATGATTACAGACGACAGAACAATCGCGAGAATTGTATTTTTTTCCATTTATTCCTCCGGGGAACAACTAAGGGACCGGGTCGTAACCACCGGGATTTCCGGGATGGCAACGGCCTACCCGTCGAACAGACATCCACAGGCCTTTGAACAGCCCGTGTTTTTTCAATGCTTCAACGGAAAAACTGGAACAAGTCGGATAAAACCGGCAGCTGCCGGGAAAAAGCGGTGAAATCACAAACTGGTATAACTTGATTAACCCGATAAAGGGCCAGGCAAGCCATTTAATAATCTGCTTTTGCAAAATCCGCTCTCCGGATCAACCTGGTGAACTGTTGTTCACGTTCGTGGTAGCTGTAATCACCGGGATACAGGACAACGATGATATCATAGCCTGTCGGCAGGTCCTGCTTTGTATTCCGATAGATTTCCTTGAGAATACGTCTGGCGTAATTACGCTGAACCGCATTCCCGAATTTTCTAACCAGGGTGACAGCAAAACGGTCTAATTGCAAATCGTTGCGTCTGGCAACGAGTTTAGCCCCCCGACAAGCAGATCTGAAATCCGTATTATCGAATACAAGGGCAAAATCCGCCTTGCTCTTCAATCTTTCCTGTCTAGTAAGGCTTCTTTTCATCCGTGATAGAGAGTTTTTTCCGGCCTTTACGGCGCCGTCGGGAAAGAACAGCCTTTCCTCCCACAGTTTTCATACGGGCTCTAAATCCGAACTTTCGGTTCCTTTTAGTCTTACTCGGTTGATAGGTTCGTTTCATCAATATTCTCCATTTAAGGAATCCAGCTTACGTCAGATCCCGGTGATGATCATTTTAATAAGGCGTTGTTTGGGCCAAGTCACTATACGGATGAGACCTCATCCCGTCAAGAGTCGCCGCGGCGCCGCATGGTCTCCAATAAATTCAAAAAAGATAGTTCCTCTGAACATATTTGCTCAGGTTCTTTTACCGGAAACTCTTTAGTTACGTCAGCAGGTATTTTCATCTTTTCCATTTTAATTTCCGACTTTCGTTTTTTCTCCACAACAACCCTGATACGCTT
>JAUUYD010000272.1 GCA_030590585.1 Spirochaeta sp. | reverse complement strand
TTATCACTATTCAGACGCCTGCGCTGCTCGTCGAAATACTTATCCAGATCTGAAGGTGTTTCTATGAGCCAGGTGGGTAGCTTATCGGCAAATTTTACTGCATCCCGTCGTCTGCCGGTTACGGCATCTGCAATAAAGGTCTCGCTTTCTCCGTTGTGATAGGGCCAGGCGGTATCAAGATAATCAACACCGGCATCTATGGCTGCATGAAGCATAGACAACGCTTCGGGCCGATCAATCTTTCCTCCGGTTACAGGAAGTCTCATGCATCCGAAACCCAGTGCTGATACTTCGGGACCCCTTGGTCCGAGTTTTCTTCTTTTCAATTTGTAACCCTTTAATATCCCGGTGCCGCAGCGACACCTGCATCTACCCGGAGGTTGACTCCAATTATACCTGCAGCTGCAGAGGAGCAGAGAAAAAGCACAGTCTCAGACACATCCACCACTGTAACCAATCGATTCAGTGGAGATGCGGCTTTGTACCGCGACACGCCATCCGGCCATGCCGTATCAAGTCCCGGTCGGTCTATCAGGCCAGGCGAAACACAATTTACCCGAATGTTCCGGGATCCTAATTCCAGTGCTGAGGATTTGGTGTACTGAATCAAAGCGGCTTTGGAAGCATCATAATGGGCATGATTCGGGGCGGGATTTTCTCCCTCTATTGAGGCGATATTGACAATAGACCTGCCACCCGGATAATTCCCGGGTTCTCCAAGTCCGGAAAACAGTCGGGTACAAAGATGGGCTGCTCTCAGATTGACAGCCATTACTCTGTCCCACTCTTCCGCAGCTATTTCTTCAAGGGGCGAAAGACTTTGTATCGCTGCATTGTTCACCAGCACATCCGCCTTGAGCCCTCTCTGACGAATTTCCATGAACACATTTTCAATCTGTTCGGCGGATGTTAAATCAGCTTCCAGTACCAGAGGCGTGGGGTTGCCTGGTGAGAGAATGTCATTTAAAACACCAGGCTTATTATTTCGGCATAGAAGAATTAATTGATAACCTGCATTGGCGAAGCTGCGGTTCAGTGCCTGCCCGAGATGCCCGAAAGCTCCTGTGATAATGACGGTACGGTTCATTTTCATCATTAAATATCTTCCCTGGTTAACATCATAATCTGAGTATGATAATCAGGGTACCGATTTAGTAATTCCCGACGGCTTGATAATTGAAAGGCCTCAGGTGAATACGGTGGAGCCATCGTTGTTCCAAGCAGTGCCCACTCACCTCCGCTAATCAGCCGGGATCCCTGAATTGTCCCGGTATGAACGGTAAACTGGGGAACTTCTCCTCTATCAAGTCTGTTTCCCAGAATAAGATCCTGCGGCCGGCCGTCGATTGGAAATAGTACAAGTTGAACGGGATCCCCTGCGTAGAAATGGTAGATTTCCACAGAGTTTAGCTCATGAAGAGCGGAAAAGCCGTTCTCTTCCGGAGTCAGAAGAAAGTAGATTGCAGTTCCCGAATCGGATTTCCAGGTCTGCCGGCAGAATCCTCCCTCATCGGGCAGGGGCTGCAGGTTCAGTTGGTTTATTACTTCTTGAAAGGTCATCCAATCGGTTCCCTGATTGTACTCTTCTCTCCGCCAAGAACTGCAGCAACCTCCGGCATAAGGCTGCTGATATTCAGATTCTGAGGGCATCTCGGCATACAGTCGCCGCATGAAATACAGTGGATACCCCTGGTGTCAATTTTGGAGATACCCATTTCATATGATTTAAGCATCCAGTTGTATCCCTGCCGGGAGGCTTCAAGATTTTCATACATTGCCGCCCGGTTGTACAGCTTGAAATTCCATGGAATATCAACTCCCCGGGGGCATGGTTTGCAGTAATCACATGCAGTGCAGTTGATTGCTTTCAGGCTCTGGTAAGCCTTTTTTGCTTCCTTGTACAGATCCTTCTCTAAAGCTGAAAACACTTCTGCTTCTGCTTCAGAGGCTATTCTGACATTGTCTTTAACATGCGCCATGCTGCTCATACCGCTGAGCAACATGCCGATCTGTTTTTGATCCCACAGCCATCTCAGTGCTCTTTCTACCGGATTCCAATCAGGGTAGCCGGACTTTGACCAGACTTCTTTGACCGGTTTGGGAGCTGTAACAAGTTTTCCGCCGAGCAGCGGCTCCATGGCGATAACACCGACGCCACGTTTATGGGCCAGTGTTAATCCTTTAGAACCTGCCTGGTCGTCAATATTCATGTAGTTATATTGAATCTGGCATATATCCCAATCCCAAGCCTCTATTATGGTTTCAAAGCTTGAATATTCATCATGGAAACTGAATCCGGTATATCCGATTTCCCCTGACTCCTTCTTGCGGGTAAGCCAGTCCAGCACCCCGGTTTTCTGAATTTTATTCCACCTTTCCAAGTTCAGACCATGAATAAGATAGACCTCAATCCTGCTGCTCTTCAGCTTTTTCCGCTGTAAATCAAAATATTTATCAAGATCCGCAGAATCTTCGATCAGCCAGCTGGGCATTTTATCGGCGATAATCACTTCATCCCGACGGCTGCCGGTGATGGTATCGGCGATAAATGTTTCGCTCTCACCATTGTGATAGAGCCAGGCTGTATCGAGATAATTTACACCGGCATCGATGGCTTGAAGGAGCATTGATTCAGCCTCGGGTCGATTTATTTTACCTTTGGAAATCGGGAGCCTCATACAGCCGAATCCCAATATAGACACTTCAGGCCCTTTAAGTCCCAGTTTTCTTTTTTTCATTTCAGTCTTATCCAATAGTATTAGAATACTTTATGTCTATTTTTATTCCTAAATGTATGCCGGGATCGTTCCTCGCTGCGCTGCGGTACGACCCTAAATGCGAGAGAAATACCCTCGGGTATTTCCGAGCGAGTGCCGGGAAATCATGGTATGATACCATTCATTCGGTTATAAGTGAAAAATCGAAAGCGCTTACCGAGTGAGTGAGTTTACCGACCGATATAAGATCCACTCCAGCGGCGCTCATCACTCTTACCGATTCGAGGTTCATGTTGCCCGAAACTTCGAATTGTACATGCCCGTTTTGAAGTGATACAGCCGCCGAAACTTCTGCCGCATCCATATTGTCGAGCATGATTACATCGGCATCGTTGACCAGAGCTTCTTTTACCTCTTCCAGTGTCCTGCATTCAACTTCAATGCGATAGCGGCTGCCCCATTTCTTTCGAACCAGCCCAACGGCTCCTGAGATGGAGCCGCAAAGGTCAATATGATTGTCCTTAATCAGCACCATATCGTAGAGTCCCATCCGGTGATTCTGTCCTCCGCCCATTCTAACCGCATACTTAGAAAGCTCACGGTATCCGGGCAGGGTCTTCCGGGTATCGAGAATGACGGCATTTCCCGTTTCCCCGGCGGCATCCACGAAGGCACGTGTGCATGTCGCAATTCCTGAGAAAAAGGAGAGGAAATTAAGGGCAACCCGTTCAGCTTGAAGAATCGATAACGACTTTCCTTCTATCACAGCCACCTTATCCCCCGGATTCATCCGGCTGCCGTCGTGACAGGAGAAATCGACTTTAATCTCTTCATCAATATAATGCATGGCTGCGGAGAAGATTTAGGCTCCTGCAAGGACACCTGAATCTTTGCTCCAGAGGACGGTGACGGACTGCTCGTCGTCGAAAATGGCAGAAGAGGTGACATCACCGGTATCACCCAGGTCTTCTGCGAATGCCCTGATAATGAGCTCTTTGTACTGTATTGATTCCATGTATTATCCAATCTCCAGCATTCGTTCAACAGACCTGAGGGCCTTGAGCCGAATCTCTTCGTCAAGTTCGACGACGTATTTCATCTCTCTAAGAGAGCTGAGTGTATCTTCCAGTGTGATTTCACCCATGTGCGGGCAGCGGATGCTGCAGAGACGTACCATTTCCCGGTTTTTGTATTCTGCGGCTATGTTATCTCCCATACTGCACTCGGTGAGGAGGAGGTAGCGAGGCGCATCCACTTCGGCAACGTAGCGAATCATTGCAGCCGTGCTGCCTGAGAAATCCGATGCTTCCACCACTTCAGGGCTGCACTCGGGGTGAGTGAGGACAACAACATCCGGGACCTGCTTCCTTACATTGACAATATCTTCAACGGTGAACTTCTCATGTACTTCGCACCTTCCGGTCCACCCGATCATGTCATACTCCAGGCCGTTTTCACCGGCAGAAGCGGAACGGGGCTTCCTGCTGGGGAAAATGATGCGTTTACCTGTTTCCTTTGCAACATTACCTGCAAGATACTCGTCGGGGAGGAATATCACATGATCGCTATCCAATGAATTCACCACCTTCACCGCATTTCCGGAAGTGCAGCAGATGTCGACTTCGGCTTTTACATCGGCGTAGGTGTTGATGTAAGTGACAATGGGAACACCCGGATACCGGGATCTGAGGTTTCGAACATCCGATGCGGTGATACTTTCGGCGAGGGAGCAGCCAGCCTTGGCCGAGGGGATGAGAACGGTCTTCTCAGGATTCAGGATTTTAGCTGTCTCAGCCATGAATCTGACACCGCAGAAGACAATAATATCCTTATCTG
>JAUUYD010000321.1 GCA_030590585.1 Spirochaeta sp. | reverse complement strand
CTTTTACGTTTTTGTCGAATAATTTCAGATATGAGCCATCTCGTTTTCCCTCTTTTGAGCATCCTATAACCGACCGGTGCTCCGGTATGTAACCCGATATCCACGGTCGCAGGCATTATGACCCAAGGAACTGCCGACCCAATTTTTTCTAAGTCCGGTGGTGTAGGAGGCTCGAAGTGCCGTATGTAAGGGTCTGGAGGGCTTCGGCATCCTCTTCATTACCGTTGGGACCTTGTAGCTCCTCATATAGTTGCCACCAACAGCACTTCGTCCCTGTTGGTCTGTCCAGTTGATCTGGCTGGGAGCATTTTTCCAGTCACTTCATTGAAAATTGAACCGTAATAGATCCCGTTCGAGCGCTTATAAACAGAAAACCGGCGCATCCTCATGGGATAAAACGCCGGTTTTCCGGTAGTAAAAAAACTGTCATCTCCAGGGGTAATCGAAACCCCGTTGCCGGGATGAAAACCCGGTGTCCTAACCACTAGACGATGGAGACATGTTATCCGGCGGACCGGATATTGAGCCGCAAAGGATTCGAACCTTTGACCCACGCCTTAAAAGGGCGTTGCTCTACCTACTGAGCTAGCGGCCCGCGAGGTAAGAATCTACCGATGGGACCGGTTTATGTCAACGCCCGCGTATAATTATTTTTCAAAAGAATTCCATGAAAGGTATGATACCCAAGGGCAAGCCCTGGACCCAGAGTTGCCATAGCAACTCTTTCCGCCCCAAGGGGCGGGGTATCATACCTTGCTTTGCCTGCACTCGTTCGGAAATACCCAAGGGTACTTCTCTTACTACGTTTGGCAATCAACCCCTGACACGCTCCAGACCGACTTTGGCTTCCTCAAGAGAGGGCTGCAGCTCAAGAGCTGTGGAATAAGCCTGATAAGCACCATCTATGTCACTGATTTGCTCCCTGGCATAACCCAGCCGGGCCCACCATCGTGCTATCTGCGGACTGTGGTGCAGTGCTGTAGAAAACGCGATATCGGCGTGACGGTATTCGGCCAGACGAAGAAATATTTCTCCCATGAAATAATTGACTACATCTATCCGTTCCCCGGTGGGGCTCAAGGATACATACTCTTCAAACAGAGTGAGAGCCTCGAGATTTTTACCGAGGTAATATAGAGCTTCTGCTTCTATCTCGACGATACGGACGTCGTAACGTACTTCATTTCGGGCTTTTCTGGCGTTGGTAAGGGCATTTGCATATTCACCAAGACGTATATACGACCAGCCGAGAACGGTGAAAGAATCCATACGCCGTTTTGACTGATCTGTTCCGCGTTCCTGAAGTTCCTGAAGGCATACCTGGACGGCCTGACGGTATTGTCCCTGCTTGTAGAGTTCCAATGCGTCGGGTTTCTGCTGGGCTCCCAGTGAGGAGGCTGATACAAACAGGATCAGAACGAGAAGGAGTAAGAAATATCCGGTGTAAGGCCTGTTCATAAGCTTCCGCCTTCAGGGGGACGCATACGGCTTATGCCGTCGAAACGGCAGCCGGTATCCATTACGATTTTCGGGGCTGTAATATCACCCACAACTTCGGCTTTACCCTGCAGCTCGACACGGGAGGTGGCATTGATGCTTCCTTTCACCCTGCCGCGGACAAATACTGAGTCAGCCACGATATCGGCTTCCACATCCGCTTCAGCGGCAATATAGAGATCGCCGGTGGCACGGATCTTTCCGTTGTAGCGGCCCTTTATCATGAGTTCTTTTGTAAAGGAGGCTTCTCCTTCAAAACTGATATCTTCAGCGAGAACGGTATCCAGTTTGTTTTCATTCACCCGCTGTTCATGTATTTCCGCCATCAGTCCTCCCTGGGTACTTCTATCGAATCGAATTTCTCCAACATAATATTGATTGCTTTGTGAAGGTCCTGACGCATCAGAACCGTGTATGGATTGTACTGCTGAAGATCTACGAACAATTTCCATGGATCGTTACAGGTTTGTCTGACGATGTCCAGCAGGTCGTGATAACCGGTTGTTCCGATTGAACTCTGGTTCAGCTTGAGTTCTCCAAGAACCCTTCCGATAAAATGGGTGATGCCCTGAGAGTAGGCGGCTTCCCGGTCGTGCTGCTCCGGTGTGATATTCACCACATTCAAACCCATGGATTCAAAGTGACCTCGCCAGAGGTCAGTTGTCTCATCATTCAAACGCATAGGTGAAAGGACCATGGGCAGGCCTTTAATGCCGTTTTTTCCGGAATCCGGCCCGAACATGGGATGGGTGGCCAGTATGTCAACTTCAGAGGGTAAATGCCGCATCATCGCTCTTGAAGGATGTACTTTCACGGAGCAGGTATCCATTACCAGGGTACCGGGTTTGAGTTTCCCGGCAATCCGCTGCAGCACGCTTTCCATTGCGGATATGGCCACGCAGAGTACGATGACATCAGCGGATAAGAGTTCATCTTCGGTAACACGGCGGACGCCTTCGGGGGTAGGCCGCGACTCATCCCGGGACCATCCTGTAACCTGAATATCGGAACCGGTAAAATGGGAAGCCAGCTGCTTTGCCCAGAATCCGCCAAATCTGCCGAGACCATATACACCGATTATCATGCCCGGAATCATACCATTGCCAACCCTCACCGCTTCAACCCCGGAGCAGCTTAGGTTATGATGGGTTATATCGATTATAAAAAGATTGGGGATTTTATAAAACCATGACATTTACCGAAAAAATGACGGATAAAGCCCGCGGGATGGCAAGGACTCTGGTTTTACCGGAAGGAACTGAACCCAGAACCCTGAAAGCGGCACGAATCGTTACGGATAAGAAAATTGCAAAAATGGTAACTCTGGTAGGGGATACAGCATCGGTATCCAAAGCGGCTGCTGATGCCGGTATCAGTCTGGAAGGGATAACTATTGTCGATCCTGCCGTTTCGGCTGATCTGGATGCCTATGCAGCCGAATACTATGAATTGAGGAAGCATAAACGGGTATCCCTGGAGGATGCCCGTAAGAGAATCACAGAACCTCTGCTCTGGGGCGCTATGATGGTGAGGAAAGATGATGCGGATGTTATGGTGGCCGGTGCGGAGAATGCCACTTCCAAGGTTCTTATTGCCGGTTTTACCATTGTTAAAACCGCGCCGGGAGTAAAATCGGCGTCTTCCTGTTTTGTTATGGATTTTCCTGATAAGAAATGGGGAAAAGACGGCCTGATGATTTTTTCCGACTGTGCCACCATCCCCAATCCGACGGTGGATCAGCTGGCGGAAATCACCCTGGCGTCGGCAGCCTCATGCAGGACATTTCTACAGACTGATCCGATGGTTGCCATGCTCTCGTTCTCGACAAAGGGTTCGGCATCCCACCCATTGGTGGACAAGGTTGTGGACGCTCTGAAAATTGTGAAAGCCAAGGCACCGGATCTGAATGTCGACGGCGAGATGCAGCTTGATACGGCGGTGATTCCTTCTATCGGCGAAAAGAAAGCTCCGGGCTCCCCTGTAGCGGGGAAGGCGAATACCTTGATATTCCCTGATCTTCAGGCGGGAAACATCGCTTACAAGTTAGCTCAGAGATTCGCCGGAGCCGGCGCCTATGGTCCGTTTCTCCAGGGTTTTGCCAAACCTATCAGCGACCTCTCCCGGGGGTCTTCGATAAACGATATTGTCAACACCTGCGCAGTGACTCTGACACAGGCGGAGTAAGATGAAAGTTGTTCTTGTCGGATACGGCCGAATGGGTATTGAGCTTGAAACTGTACTGAATACCAGGGGTCATGAGGTTCTCAAGAGAATTGACACTTTGGGGAACGGGGATACCGAGGTTCTTGATGCACTGGCACTTGAGGGCGCCGATGGAATTATCGAATTTGCCCTGGCTGACGGGATTCTGGACAGGATTGCGATTTATGCCCAATCCGGGAGGCCTGTTGTAATCGGTACTACCGGTTGGGACGCTAAGGCCGATGAGGCCAGACGGATTTTTCAGGCGGAAAGTCAGGCGGCGGGTGAAGCCGCCATCCTCAAGGGAAACAATTTTTCCCTTGGAGCCCATTTATTTTTCCGTCTCAGCGCCGCTGCCGCCGGGCTTATCAATAAAGCCGACGAATATGATGCGGCTCTGGTGGAATACCACCAT
>JAUUYD010000213.1 GCA_030590585.1 Spirochaeta sp. | reverse complement strand
TGGATCCTGATAATTTCTTTGCCCTGGTATATCTGGCGGGACTGCATGATGAACAGCGACATTTTCTGCCGGCGAAAGAATACTATCGGCGAGTTGTGGATTTGAGGCCGGATTATATCTGGGCGTATATGCCTCTGGGTAAGTTCGCCTGGATGGAAGGGGATTTTGAAGAGGCTGCCATCTGGTATCAGAAGGCAGCTGTCGAGGATCCTGATGATTTCTCCTTTTCACTTATGGCAGCGCTGTCCATGCTTCGGTCCGGTAATGTAAGAGAAGCTGATAAGTTGTTTTCCGAGACATTGAGAATGTTCAGTCAAGGGGAGACGACATATGAAGTGGTACGATTCTGCGTTGAACGGAATTCGGATTTTTATGCGATAAATGCTCTTAATAAGGAGCCTGATAAAACCCTGGGTGAAAGACTTTGGTTTTATCTTGGCGCTATTTATGAATTTGAAAATAACAAAGCCAGTGCAGCAGCTGTATTTAATCGGATTGCCGGGTTATCCGGTGAGATGGAATACGATCTGGCCTGGGCTGCATTGAATGGGATGGATAGCTGAAAATGGGTCAATTTAAAATTGAAAAAACCTCTGATACACAAACCCGGGTAACTCTCGAATCAAGAGAGATTATGCTTCTTGGAACCGCGCATGTCTCTGCGGAGAGTCTGGCGGAGGTGAAAAACTCTATAGCAGCTGAATCTCCGGACCATGTTTGTGTGGAGATGGATGAGGGGCGGCTTAAAAATCTGGATGAAGGTAAGCGCTGGTCCGGAACAGATCTCAAGAATGTCCTGCGTAAAGGTCAGGGATTCATGATGATGGCGAACCTGGCCCTGGCGTCTTTTCAGCGCCGTATGGGTGCCGACACCGGAGTTCAGCCCGGTGAGGAAATGAAGGCTGCGGTGGATGCGGCGAGGGAAGGCGGCATACCCTTTTCCTGTAGTGACCGTTCAATACAGGTGACTTTGAGCCGGGCCTGGAGACTCAGCGGCCCATGGTCGAAAATGAAACTGATTTCATCACTTGTTGCTTCAGTGGTTACCAATGAAACCGCAACGCCTGAAGAAATCGAAGAACTCAAGAAATCCGATGCTATGCAGGGTATGATGAATGAGCTGGCTGATTACCTGCCGGCAGTAAAAACTGTATTGATTGATGAGCGGGATTTCTTTCTGGCTTCAAAAATCTTCACATCCCCGGGTGTGAAAACCCTCGCGGTTGTTGGAGCTGCCCATGTTCCGGGTATTGTTGAACTGCTGCGGGAACTTGATACCGGAAAGCTTTCCAGCAGTACTAAAGATATTGAAAAGGTTCCACTGAAAAAATGGTTCAGTAAAGCTCTTCCATGGATTATACCCGCGGCTATAGCCGGTCTTTTTATCTTCGGGACATTCCGGTCGGGTTTTGACAAGGTTCTGGAAATGGGGAAAATCTGGGTACTTGCCAACGGGGTGTTGGCATCTCTGGGAGCAATTACCGCATTGGCTCATCCTCTTACCATACTCATCAGCTTCATTGCTGCGCCTGTTACCTCCCTGAATCCGACAATCGGCGTCGGTATGGTGGCAGGCCTTCTGGAATACGTCTTTAGAACTCCACGGGTGCTGGATATGGAAAACCTTAATTCCGATATACTCTCAATCCGCGGCTGGTACCGTAACCGGGTAACCAGAATATTACTGGTATTTTTCTTGAGTTCCGTGGGCAGCAGTGTGGGAACCTTTATTGCAATACCCTGGCTGACAAAGATTGCAGGGAGCTGAAAATACTATGGAAGAGAAAAAATTTCTTATCATTGGAGCCCATCCGGATGATGCCGATTTGATGTTCGGCGGATGTGCCGTGAAGTTTATACGAAAAGGTTCTACAGTTAAATTTGTTTCAGCAACCAACGGCGATGCCGGACATTATTCTGAAACCCGTGAAAGTCTTGCGGAACGCCGTTTAAAGGAAACTCAAGAGGTTGTAGCCAGATCCGGGATTGAGAGCTATCAGGTTCTGGATATTCATGATTGTGAGTTGTCTCCATCTTTGGAGAACCGAAGAAAAATCACCACAATAATACGAGAGTTCAAACCGGACATTGTCATTTCTCACAGAATTTATGATTATCATGCCGATCATCGTGCCGCGGCTCAGCTGGTACAGGATTCAGCTTATCTTGTGATGGTCCCCTTGTTTTGTCCGGATATTCCCGTTCCGGAAAAAGAACCGATTTATTTATTCAGTTATGACTCCTTCAAAAAACCATGCCCGTTTGAACCTCATGTAATCGTGAGTATTGATGATGTGATATCGGAAAAACTCTCAATGATGGACAGCCATACATCTCAATTTTATGAGTGGCTGCCGTATGTTGATGGGAAAATCAATGAGGTTCCGGAGGCAGGTGAAGACAGGCTGAAGTGGCTGGCTGATAACAGGCTTACCCGCAACATCGACCAAGCCGGATCAGCAATGAAATATGCTGAGACCTTTGAACTCTCCGAATATGGGCGGCAGCCCGACGAAGGTGAGCTGGAGAAGATATTCAATTCTTTTTGAAATCACGGACTCCGTGTACCAGAAATGCTTCAGGCATAAAGCAGTATTCTACTCCAGCAGTATCTGATCCAGATCAATGGAAAATACCAGACTCTCATTGCGCCTCAAGGCCTTTTGGATGGATGACCTGGGAATGGCAAAAATAAACTGAATGCGGACATTGTCAGTATTCATAGGTGTATCAGCCATACTGCCGTCATCGGTAACCATGGAAGAAAATGGTTTACTGATACGGGTCCAGCCGGAGTTCAGGCTGAAATCAGAGCTGTAGTACTGGTCTGTGTCCATTCCGACAATTTCCACATAAGAGCTTTCGAAAGTATCCGATCGGATGAGCATTGTCAGTGATTCAAACTCCCTCCAGGAGACTCCGGTGAAGAGGCTGTATATGACATATAAATCTTCATCATCATCAAGGAATTCCTGAATTGCATCATTGATTTCCAAATTACCGGACAGCCTTAAAAAGCGCCCGCCGGGGCCGTCATCAATAAGAGTTGTTCTGAGTTCCCCGGAAGTGACCCCTTCATTCCTCTTCAGCACACCGGCATCGGTCTCGGAATAATCAACATAGTGATAGGCCCCTCCGATCCGGAACACGGCAGGGGCTCTGGTTACGTCGTCTTCATTTGCTTCAATCAGGCCTTCTGGATCGGCTTCGTTCAGTTTGAAGAGGCCCAAATCATCAACCCTTAATCGGCTCTCAAGAAATACATCATCCCTGAAATGTCCGGCATGGAAATTATCAAGGTAAGGTATTGCGAACCCGACTGAAATTGGTTTGGTATAATCAATTTCACCGGTACCGGAAATATCCATGAACGAGTTGAAAGGTATCTGCAGCCGCGTCCACTTGTCCGGGTTCACCGACATGGGAGCCATTCGGGTTATCAGCTCTCCATTATCTTTTGTTTGTTGAATAAATGCGGATAACTGGGAGAAACCCTCGGGATAAATGCCGTATGTCACTCCATCCTGATTTGTCATATCCCAGTTTGTTTTGTAAATCAGGTAAAAATTCAAATCGCTGTCGTTCCAGCCATTTATGATATCAATGGAATCAAACTCAGCTTCGAATTGAAGATAACCATAGCCCTCTTCCCCGGTGCCGGTTTTTGCCGAGGCGTATTGGATTCGTTCTCCCCAGTATTCTTCATAATGAGCGGGGCTCAGGCTTACAACATCAGAATTAAAGTCTTCGTATATCGTTCTAACCGTGGTAACTCCCGCGATCTGAACTGCACCGCCCTTGATAAATAAAGTTTCGTTGGCAGAGTCACGGGTAAAGCCATCTTCCAATTTGTAATTGAGAAAGAAGCCTCCGAGAACAGTACCGCTTTCGACTTCAATGATCTGAATATTGATCTTGTCAAAATCTCCCAAAGGAACAATATAACCGATCAGAATAACATCCGCTCCAAGGAGTTCCCCTATATCCACTTGCGTCTCTTCAGAAACCAGGTCTGATACCATCAGAGATTGTTCAGACATAACTCGATCCAGTCCCTGCCGGCTTACCACTGTTGTGTTATTATCTGAGAGGTTGGCAATTTCCGTTGTCAGTCCTGTTATCAGATAATCACTGATATTGCTTTCCCGGCCGTCTACGGTGAAGTAGTAAACCGCCATCGTTCTTGAGACCTTATCAGTGAGAAGTGAAACGGTTTGTTCTGCAATCTCAGTGACAAGTGAGTCAATTCCGAGGATAAGATCTTTCGAATCATCAGAAGATTGCGGTTTCTCAAGATCGCTTGGTGCTGATGGAGTCGACGTACAGGCAGATATTAGAAAGATTGCAAGAATGATGAGAATTGTATTAATTGTCGAAATCAAGTTTTTCATGATGATTACCTTTATTAACTGTAATTAGAGCATCGGGCTTAATAAACGGGTAAGGTTTTCTATTGTTTTTTTAGTGAGCCCCCGATTATTCCATTCCTGTAGGTTCAGTTCTTCAGACTGATCGATATACTCCAGTTGTTGTATCCTGATATCCCTGATTTCCTTTTGTCCAAATAAAACCAGATCCAATTCAAAATTAAGGGCGAAAGAACGAATATCGAAATTACTCGATCCGAAAAAGCACATACGGTCATCAATACTGATACTTTTAGCATGGAGCAGTCCATTTGTATGAAGATGGATTCTGGCCCCCCACTTCATAAATTCTTCGAAATATGATTTAGCTGCATTACCGGGAAGAAACTGATCGGAATCCTTCGGGATAACCAGATTGAGGTCGACACCCCGGCGGCATGCTGCCTCCAGAGCCTGGAGCATGGCATCGTCGGGAATAAAGTAAGGTGTTGTAATTATTATCTGTTTTTTTGCATGGTAAAAGGCTGCAATTACAACCATGTGGTAGTTACTCGGAGAATAAACCGGGCCGCTGGGCAATACCTGTATCGGGCTGTTCCCTCTGGTTTCCGGTGGAGGAAAAAAATCTCGATCATCCAGGGTTTCATCAGTTCCAAGATACCAGTCCGAGAGAAAAACGGCTTGCAGGGAAAAAACCGCAGGACCGCTGATTCTCACCACCAGGTCCCGCCAGATCAGTTTGGAGACGCTGTGGCCGTAACTTGGATCGACAATGTTTTGAGAGCCTGTATAGGCCGTTTTTCCATCAATCACCGCAATCTTGCGATGGGTTCGCCAGTCGAATCGTCCAAGGTAATGTCTGAGGGAGATAAT
>JAUUYD010000198.1 GCA_030590585.1 Spirochaeta sp. | reverse complement strand
CCCTGACAGCTGGTTTTTCAATGTCAATTTCATTGCCAAACGGATGCCGGGATCGTTCCTCGCTGCGCTGCGGTACGACCCTTGGTGCGAGAGAAGTACCCTTGGGTATTTTATCGGGATCGTTCCTCGGCTTATGCCTCCGGTACGACCCTTTATCCGAGCGAGTGCAGGCAAAGCAAGGTATGAAACCCCGCCCCAAGGGGCGGAAAAGAGCTGCCAAAGGCAACTCTGGGTCCAGGGCTTGCCTCAGGTTGCATGACCGAGCAGCTGCAAAGCAGCGACCAGGCCCTGGGGTTTCATACCTTTCATGCCTGCTTCCATCAGTTCAGCTTCAATAAGTGGATTCCACTTGACCCCGGATTCCGTGAATCCTAGTATGATATCCAACTAAATATTTGTTTATCCAATTAAGAGTGGCGGTAATCTCCGGTGCAAGGGGTTCTGAATGATCGGGTTTCCTGAAAAGTTTCATTCCGAAGAGGAGCTGGACCAGTTCATCAGCGAGCCTTCGGAGCAATTAATTGATTTCTGCAGCAGCTGGACAGGGACGACGGTAATTCTTGGTATCGGTGGAAAAATGGGGCTTCATCTCGGGATGATGCTGGTTAAGGCCCGGGATCGTTCCGGGAGTTCCGGAGATATCATCGGGGTGTCCAGATTCTCTGACAGTGAGGCCAGAGGGAAAGTTGAAGAGGCGGGTATCAGGACTGTTTCTGCCGATTTGATGGACCCGGATGCAGGGGCCCTTCTACCGGATGCGGACCGTGTTGTGTACATGGTTGGCCGCAAATTCGGGACGGCGGGATCCGAGGAACTTACCTGGGCGGTGAATACTCTGGTGCCGGCTGTTGTCTGCCGGCGTTATCCCGGAATCCCGATAGTGGTTTACTCCACCGGGGCCGTATACGCCAGGGTTCCGGTAAATAGCGGCGGGTCCGGGGAGTCCTCCCCGTTAACACCAGTTGGTGAATATGCCAATGCGGCGGTTGGCCGTGAACGTATCTTTAAGTATATGAGCGGGTTAACAGGGACTCCCATATGTCTTTTCAGGCTCTTTTATGCCATTGATTTACGCTATGGAGTTCTCAGGGATATCGGGGAGAAAGTGGCCGCCGGTGAGACGATCGATTTGAGTATGGGCCACGTTAATATCATTTGGCAGGGAGATGCTGTTAATCAGTCACTACTTGCCTTTTCACAATGCGACATACCCCCCCGGCCTTTGAATGTAACCGGCCCGGAGCTTGTTTCGATTAAACATACGGCAGAAAGATTCGGGGAGCTCTTCGCTTGTAAACCGAAATTCACAGGGACTCCGGCTCCCGATGCTCTTCTTGGTGATACATCGGCAGCTGTGAAGCTTTTCGGGCCGCCCCGGGTGAGTGTGGAAAAAATGACAGACTGGGTTGCCAAATGGATTCAGGCAGGTGGACGCGGTCTGAATAAACCGACTCACTTTGAAACACGAAATGGAACATATTAAAGGTCTTTAACCAGAACAGAAGGATTTAAAAAATGAAGATATCAGAGATTCCCGGAGATGTGCTTGAGTCCTTTCGGGAGGGCTGTGTTATTCCGGCATTGCCTCTTGCCCTGCATTCGGATGGGAGCTTTGATGAGCTGAGTCAGAGGGCCGTCCTTCGTTACTACCTTGATTCAGCTGTTGGCGGCGTGGCGGTGGGGGTTCATTCAACCCAGTTTGCCATCCGGGATATTCCAGGATTTTATGAAAGGATTCTCAAGTTTTCATCGGATGTGCTGGACAGCCGGCCCGGAGGGGCAGGGCGGCCGATTAAAATTGCCGGGATTTGCGGCAAAACCGATCAGGCGGTTAAAGAGGCTTTCATCGCCGTAGGCTCGGGGTATCACGCGGGGCTGCTGAGCCTTTCCGATCTGGCTGGTGAATCTGAGTCAGTACTGCTGGATCATGTCCGCAAGCTGTCCGATGTTATTCCCATTGTCGGGTTCTATCTTCAGCCTGCGGTTGGAGGGATTCGCTTATCTTATGATTTCTGGAGGGCCTTCGCGGCAATTGACAATGTACTGGCTGTGAAAATCGCACCTTTCAACCGTTATGCCACCCTTGATGTTCTTCGGGGAGTTGCAGATTCAGGCCGGGGGAATGAGGTCACTTTATATACGGGCAACGATGATAATATTGTTCTTGACCTTCTGACGCCCTATCGTTTCACGGCTATTGACGGGAGTCGGCAAACACTGAAGATAGTTGGCGGTCTTTTGGGTCATTGGGGTGTGTGGACCTCCGCGGCAGTTGAGCTTTTTAACCGCTTGAGGCAAATCGCCGGCAGCGGGGAGCCGATCAGTACGGATATTCTTACCCTGGCTCAGGAGGTGACCGACATGAACGCGGCCCTGTTTGATGTGGCTCATGATTTTGCCGGAAGTATTCCCGGGATTCATGAGATTCTTTACAGGCAGGGATTAACCGAGTCCCCGCGATGTCTAAATCCCGATGAGGGTCTGTCTCCCGGACAAGCGGAGGAGCTGGACCGGGTTATTAATGCTTATCCCCATCTGGTGGATGATGAATTTGTAAAGGAGAATCTCGAAACATGGCGGAAATAAGTACCGCCGTATCGCCAAAAGGCAGGGCAACACGGAATCGAATCTTCGAGGCTGCTGCAGGAGAATTCGCCATGAAAGGCTTCGCCGGTGCCAGAATCGATATTATCGCCAGGGACGCGGGGATCAATAAACAGCGGATTTATGCCTATTTCGGTGATAAGGACGGGCTCTTCACCGAAGTGTGGAAACGTACCTTTGAACTCATCTATGAAAAGAATCTGGAGTTTATCCATCTGACTGAGGCTGATATTCCTGATCTTGGACAGATCATACTGAATGGTTATATGGCGTTTCACCAACGTCATCCGGAATTCTGGCGGATATTTGTAATGGAAAATCTCTTTGGAGGGAAGCACGGCCGTCCGGGTCATACCCACGGAGACACCCCCTACGCTCATTTAAGAGAGCTTTATTCCCTGGGTCAGAGGGGCGGTTATTATTCCCGTGAAGTATCATTTGAAACCTTCATATTCGTCCTGACTGGGATTAGTTTTTTTTACACTTCCAATATGAAAACCATGAGTGATACATTGGAAACTGACCTTTCTGATCCGGATATCAAGGCTAAATTAATGAATGAAATTTGCATAATGATGTTTAACAAGGCGGACTGCCATGCTGATTGAAGGCCTTGATGCTCTCAGTGGTACATTAATCGAGCTCAATGTTGAAAATGGCCGGGTTATCCAACGGCGGGAGCTGAAAAGCCCCGCAAATGAGGAAGGGACAGATCCCGAGGTGGGGTCCCCTGCAGAGGATAGACTTTATTTCTCTCCCGGCTGGATCGATCTCCAGGTTAACGGCTGGAAGGGTAACGACTACAACGGTGAATCACTGGATGATGCTTTCTTTGAGTCCATCACCCGGGATCTGGCCGCAAGTGGAACAACCCGGCACCTGCCCACCATAATTACAGCATCCCGAAATGCCATGCACCGGCGGCTTTCCTCCCTCCATCGTATTCGGGCGGATTCTCCCTGGCTTATCCGCAGGGTTCCGGGATTTCATGTGGAGGGTCCGTTTATTTCCGGCCTGGACGGGTTTCGCGGGGCTCATACATTAAAGGATGTAAGAGATCCGACTGTTGAAGAGTTCGATGCCTGGCAGGAAGCCGCCGGCGGTCTTATCCGAATTGTAACCCTGGCTCCAGAGCGCCCGGGGTCACTGGAATTCATCGAAGAAATTTCATCCCGGGGTATTGTTGTATCTATCGGACATTCTGCCGCCGATCCGGGAAGAATCAGGGAGGCTGTGGCTGCCGGAGCCCGGATGTCAACGCATCTTGGGAACGGTATGGCCGGCACAATCGACCGGCATGTGAATCCTCTTTGGGAGCAGTTTGCTTCAGACGAATTGACGGCCTGTCTTATCGCCGATTCTCATCATCTGCCGCCGGCTTTCATAAAGACGGCGTTCAAAGCGAAGGGAAGAAACCGGATTGTTCTTGTAAGCGATGTTGCTACCCCGGGAGGATTGGCTCCCGGGCGGAGAAGCTGGGCCGGGATTGATGTGGATGTCAGTGAAGACGGACGGATTTCTCTGGCGGGAACACCGTATCTGGCGGGAGCCGGGCTTCTGCAGAAGCGGGGGCTTGAATTTCTGATGGAGTCGACGGGGTGCCGCCTGGATGCTGCGGTGGCGGCCTGCACGGTGAACCCCTCTGCTTTGATTGGCCAGGACCCGGCAGGATCGGATATTGTGGCCTTTCGATTGTCCTCAAGCGGTTCCGGCGGGGGTGTAAATATTGAGATTGAGGATGTCTGGCTGGACGGGGCTGCTCTAAAGGAAGCGGCACCTGAATAGCGGGTTGCCGGTATTCAGGTTTCTATATTAATTCCTATTTCCCCCAGCAGCCTCTCCAGCCATTTTCCGTACTCCACGTAATTGGCCATTCTGGATTCTTCCGAAGCCTTGACTGAATTATTGTGGTACACCACCGCCATATGGGGTTCGATGGAGAGCCCGCCGTTGTAAGCGGTACTCTTCAGACTCCCAAGTATGCGTTTTACATCACCGCCGCCTTCTCCCGGCCAGCAGTAGACTTCCTCGCCGGTGTCGAGATTGCGGTAGGAGTCCTTGATATGGATATGAGCGATGTACTCCTTGACTCTTGAGTAAAATTCCCAGGAGGACTGATCCGGATAGGGCCAGGGTTTTTCGAAATCTTCAGTCAGGGGCGGGTTACCCGTGTCAAAAACAAGCTTCAGGCCGGGTACTTCTTTTACCATTTCAAGGGTGTTTTTCCAGCTCATCCCACCGTAAGTGGCACAGTTTTCATGAACCGGAACGATACCGGCATCGGTGAATCTGGAAGTGATTTCCCTCAGGCGGCGGAACCGATCTTCTTTCTGCTGATCTTTGACGGCTCTGCCCTCCTTATCCCGGATAACCTTCCAGCTCATAATCCGTACCAAATTCGCATCCAGGGCTTTCATTCTCTTAATCGTCCGGTCAACGGTTTCCAGAACCACACTAAAGTCTTCGCTGATATCATGACCCCAGTTGGCAATGTTGGAACCCAGAGCATTGGCCCGGACACCGGCTATTTTCAGTTTGTCTATTATCCTGTCGAAATCTGCACCTGGCAGATCGTGAATATTCTTCCCATCAACAGCTCTAATCTCGATTCTCGACCACCCGAGCCTCTGCGTAACCTTAATCTGGCCGTCAATACTTTCGGCGGCTTCATCGGCGAATCCTGTCAGATACATTATTTTGTCTCCTCTACACCTTCGATTTCATCCAGAAAATCACCAACCTGTCTCAGCAGTTCTGCAGGATCT
>JAUUYD010000427.1 GCA_030590585.1 Spirochaeta sp. | reverse complement strand
ATAACCGAAGCCAGATTTCTTACATCCTTGACGTAACTGTAAGCCGCAAAAAGCTGGCTTGCCAGGTGCGGGTGGTCTTTTCGTGTCCGGTTTTCCCCGATTCCATCCTTCATCAAGCGCGAGAGTGACGGCAGGCCTGCGATAGGCGGCTGTATACCGCGATTGTGCATTTCGCGGTCAAAAACAATTTGACCCTCAGTGATGTAACCGGTGAGATCCGGTATGGGATGGGAGATATCGTCGTTCGGCATTGTAAGGACAGGAAGCTGTGTGATGGAGCCTGTTGATCCTTCAATCATTCCGGATCGTTCGTACAGTTCCGATAAATCGGAGTAGAGGTAACCCGGATACCCCTTTCGGGAGGGAATCTCACCCCTCAGGGTAGAGATTTCTCTCAGTGCTTCGCAGTAGTTGGTCATATCAATCATAATAACCAGGACATGCATGTTCAGATCGAAAGCCAGATGCTCCGCCAGGGTGAGGGCTGTCCGCGGCGTCACCAGGCGTTCTATCGAGGGTTCATCTGCCAGAGAGAGGAATAAAGCTGTTTTTTCCTGAACACCGGACTCCTCAAAGCTTCGGGAGAAAAACTGGGCGACATCCGCTTTAACACCCATAGCCGCGAATACAACCGCGAAATCTGTCTCGGCCCCGCGAATTTTCGCCTGCCGGGCTATCTGCGCCGCCAACTGAATATGGGGAAGGCCGTTTCCGGAAAAAATGGGCAGTTTCTGTCCCCTTATGAGGGTGTTCATACCATCGATGGCAGAGATGCCGGTTTGTATAAAATCCCGGGGGTACCGGCGGGCGGTAGGATTCAGCGGCAATCCGTTGATATCACGGTAGAAGGAAGCCAGGGGCATGGCACCACCGTCAATTGGCTGCCCCAGACCGTTGAAAACGCGGCCCAGCATTTGATCGGAAACTCCAAGGGTGAGTGGCTCGCCTTTGAAGCGGACATGAGTTTCCGGCATAGTCAGTCCAACGGTTCCCTCGAATACCTGAACAACTACGGCTTCCTTTCCGGTTTCAAGTACGAGCCCCAGGCGCACTTGTCCGTCTGGTGTTACGATTTCCGCCAGCTCGCGGTATCCCACCGGATGTGTGTTGCGAAGATATACAAGTGGGCCTTCCATTCTATCAACACCTATGTATTCACGTCCGGAAGTGAGGCTTTGACTCAAGGCCTCCAGGTTTTTTTGTGACATGTCGGGGGGTGGGGTGTCAGGCATACACAGACTCCAGTTTTTCGATTGACCTTTCCAGCCGGGCCTGCAGGAGGTCGAATTCCGCCACCTTGTCATCGGTAATGGAGGATTTCATGCGGATAATCTCGGACAGGATTTTCATGCGTTTGAGCTTATGCAGGGTAACACCTCGTTTGATGGCTTCGCCGCCCCTGTTCCAATAAGTCAGGATGAGCCGAAGCATCGCCAGTTGTTTCTCAACGGCGGAGTATCGATCCACGTCGTCAAAGGCGTCCTGCTGCAGGAATGCGTTCTTGAACAGAGTGCATACTTCGATGATGAAGCGCTGGCTGTCAGGCAGGGCGTCGGGTCCAACGAGCTTCACGACTTGCTGCAGGCGGACTTCACGGTTGAGCAGGTCCATTATCTCCAGCCGGATACTCTCCCAATCCTCTCCGCCGTGCTCACTCCACCACCCGGTGATATCCGGAAGGTATTCCGAGTAGCTCTCCAGCCAGGATATGGCCGGATAATGCCGTGCATTGGCAAGCTGCCGGTCCAGGGCCCAGAAGGCCCGTACGAATCGCTTTGTGTGCTGTGTTACCGGCTCCGAGAAGTCCCCTCCCGGCGGTGAGACTGCGCCGATTATGGTAACAGAACCTCTTTTCCCGGACAGGGTTTCCATGCTTCCCGCCCGTTCATAGAATTCGGCAATCCGTGTGGGAAGATAGGCGGGAAAACCTTCTTCAGCCGGCATCTCTTCCATTCTGCCCGAGAGCTCCCGGAGGGCCTCAGCCCAGCGGCTGGTGGAATCCGCCATGATGGCGACATCGTATCCCTGATCGCGGTAGTATTCGGCCAGGGTAACACCGGTGTAGATACTGGCTTCCCGGGCGGATACCGGCATATTGGATGTATTGGCGATAAGAATAGTGCGTTCCATCAGGCTCATTCCTGTGCGCGGGTCGATAAGCTCGGGGAATTCGGTGAGCACATCGGTCATCTCATTACCCCTTTCCCCGCAGCCGATGTAGACGATGATGTCCGCATCAGACCATTTGGCTACGGCGTGCTGGGTCATGGTTTTCCCTGTACCGAAGCCCCCCGGAATGGCGACAGTTCCTCCCTTGCCCACGGGAAAAAGGGTATCAATGACACGCTGACCTGTAATCAGCGGCTCATCTACCACCCGGCGGCGGGAAACCGGCCGGGGGTTGCGGATCGGCCAACGCTGCATCATGGTGAGGGCCTGTTCCCCGGTTTCCGTCTTCATCGATGCGATTTCATCGTCAACTGTATATTCACCCTCTTCCACAATTCGGGAGAGTACCCCGCGGATCCCAGGGGGTACCAGAATCCGATGTTCGACTCTCCGGCTTTCAGCAACAGTTCCGATTATCTGTCCCTGCTCAAGGGTTTCTCCAGACTTCCTTGCGGGGACAAAATGCCAGTACTTTTCACGGTTCAGGGCTGGAATATCGACACCCCGGTCGATGAAGACGCCGGTCTTTTCTTTGATCTGCACCAGAGGGCGCTGGATTCCATCGTAGATATTTCCAATGAGACCGGGGCCCAGTTCAACCGAGAGGGGCAGCCCGCTGCCGTATATCGGCTCTCCCGGTTTGACGCCTGTCGTATCCTCATAAACCTGTATGATGGCCTGTTCATCCCGGAGTTTGACAACCTCGCCGACGAGTCGGGATTCTCCGGCATGCACCAGTTCCATCATCATGGCATTACTGATTCCCTCAGCAGTGATAACCGGGCCGTTGATTCGACTGATGGTGCCGATGATGCGTTCTTTCATTCGTTACTCCCGGGGAACATCCGTTCCATCACGAGTCTGTGCACGTCTTGTGAGGATCGACGGAAACGGTTAGTGAGGGTATTACTGAAGGCTGTTCGTCCGGTTTCGTCAGTCAGGATTATCCCGATGCTCTCTCTGCTCAGATTCTTTTCATCAAAACCCAGTTGTATGGAATGTCCGGTGAAGGCGAGAAATCGCTCTTCGATTCCCGGTATTTCCACTTTAAGGAGTTCGCGATCTTCCGGAGTGCATTGTATCCATGCCTTCTTGTTATCCTCATCGGAACCATACCCCAGACCGATTGCGGCCTCGATTATCCAATCATACAGGAGTGAGGGATAATCGGGATTCTCCCTCAAGGTTT
>JAUUYD010000436.1 GCA_030590585.1 Spirochaeta sp. | reverse complement strand
GAGGAACCTCGATTGCGGGCCGAAGAAATCTTTAATCAGGATGTCATCTTGAAAATGAGAGAAGACATTGCCGATGCCCTCGGGATGCTTACAACCGGGGAAGGTCCGGCCGCCGCCGATGAAGGTTCAATCCGGGAAATTGAAATCCTGTGGGTCGGCCGGGTCGATAAGGATGCACATATAATCGATATCTCCACCGCCGCCCGGGGCAATGCCGTCATGGTTCCCGCACTTTTTCCTCACATGTCCCGAAGTGACGTTGTTATTCATAATCATCCCGGTGGCGATCTTCGGCCAAGTACTGCCGATCTGAATGTTGCCTCCACTCTGGGGAATCAGGGCATAGGTTTTATGATTGTTGATGATGAAATTAATGAAGTGAACATCGTCGCGGCTCCCATCCCCCGGCAGGAAATCACGTTTCTTGATGTTGAAAATCTCTCGGCTGTGCTGGAACCAGGCGGGGTTCTATCAAAACATCTGGAGTCATATGAGCCGAGGTGGGAGCAGATTGACCTGTTGAAAATGGTTGCATCATCATTTAATAACTCCAATCCCATGATTGCAGAGGCCGGTACCGGTGTCGGTAAATCCTTTGCCTATCTGATACCTGTGCTCAAATGGGCCATGGAAAATGAAGAGCGCATCGTTGTCTCAACAGCAACCATTGCCCTGCAGCAGCAGCTGATGGATAAAGATATCCCCTTGAGTAAAGAGATTCTGGGAAGCGATGTGAAGGTGGCTCTTGTTAAAGGGCGGGGTAATTATCTCTGTCTCAAGCGTCTGGAGGAGGAGGGGGTTGATGATGACCTCTTTCGCGCCGGCGACGGGATGGAGGGTATCAGGAACTGGGCGGATGAAAGTTCCAGCGGTTCACTCTCGGATCTGCCGTTTAAACCTTCAGATGCATCCTGGGCCAAAGTGCGCTGTGAAGCTGACAACTGCCCGGGATCGTTCTGCCGGTATTTTGATAAATGCTTCCTGATGAAGGCCAGGCGAAAGGCCGCCGAATCCTCGGTGCTGGTGGCAAATCACCATCTGCTCTTTGCCGATCTTGCAGCCCGGCGGGATGCCGGGCCTGATGAATCAGTGGTACTGCCTCCATACAGGAGGATAATATTTGATGAAGCTCATCACGCTGAAACCAGCGCCACTGATCTGTTTACCGCCACGATATCCCTGCCTGTGCTGAACCGGCTGTTTTTCCGATTGTTTCACAAAAAAGGTGGACAGGGAGGGGGATTGCTCTCCCGTCTGGCTTCGAAAAAACCAGAATTAACCGAGAGTTTTATCGGTGAGATTCCCCCTCTGATTGATGCAGCTAAAGCCCGGGCTGAAACCCTGGATGCCCTGGGACGGGATCTTCTTGCCGGTAACCGTCAGATATGGCTGTCAGGTGAGCCGGGAGAATTGGAACAGACCCGCCTGTCAGCCCCGATGGAAGCTCTCAAAACCGCTTTAACAAAACTTGTCGGTCGCTTTGCCGACGCCATAAGCGATCTGGGTGAAGATTCCTCCGACATCGAGCTGGAAGGCCTGTCGGTTGAGGCTCGGCAAACTTGCGCGGGATTACAGGAAGCCGTGGGAGTCAGCGATGCTTTTCTTCATCGGGATGAGCATACGGATCAGATATTCTGGCTGGAATCTTCCCGCCGTTCCGACGGCAGTGAGTGGCTGGCCTGTCATAAAACTCCTTTATCGGTAGCTGAACTTGTAAGGGAAGCGGTCTGGGAACCTTATGAAACCGTTATTGCTGTATCGGCCACACTGGCTGTTGGCGGCGGATTTCAGCATTGGAAATCCCGGATAGGTGCTGACCGCATACCCCGTGAGCCCTATGAAGGGATTTTCCCCTCTCCATTTGATTATGCCTCCCGTGTACTCCTTGGTATCCCCTCTGATGCGCCTTCACCAGAGGATGCCGAGGACTGGGGGAGGTTTCTTATAACAGCAATTTCCAGGGCTCTTGATTTATCCGGCGGTCATGCTCTTGTTTTATTTACCTCATATGAAACTCTCCGGAATACACTTAAAGGGGTCAGGGAAACCCTTGGATCTGTAAGCCCCCTTCTTCTTGCCCAGGGGGATGATGACCGGGGAAGGCTGTTGAAAAAATTTCGGGAACATCCCTCCAGTGTTCTGTTCGCCACTGATTCATTCTGGGAAGGAGTGGATATACCGGGTGAAGCTCTCAGCCTGGTTATTATTACACGGCTCCCCTTCCGGCCCCCGACGAATCCGGTCTCTCAGGCCCGCAGGGAAGCCCTGGCCCTATCCGGAGGCAATCCCTTTATGCAGCTGACTCTGCCGGAAGCTGTTACACGTTTCCGTCAGGGATTCGGGCGGCTTATGCGCCGGCGGGACGATCATGGAGCGGTACTCGTACTCGATTCACGGATTTGCCATAAGCGTTACGGTCCACTTTTTCTGAACTCTCTCCCGGAAACCATAAGGAGTATCAAAAGCCTGGATGGAGTATTCAGGGATTTGGAAAATTTTCTTTTTACTTAAGAAACCGTAGCGTTGAACCCACCCTTGAGATTATTATTGACCAAAGCGGAAGCCGCCTCCCATGGCGGCGGTAAAGGATTCGGTTATGCTTTAATGCTTTGTCCTGAAACTAGAGCGGCTTTTTATAGATTAACAATTGGAGAAAAAATGGATTTATCTACATCATTTATGACATTGTCTTTACCTAATCCCGTTATCGTGTCCTCTTCCAGCCTTACCGCCACTTGCGATGGAGTACAAAAAGCCGCGGAAGCCGGGGCCGGAGCTGTTGTTCTTAAATCATTGTTTGAAGAAGATATTGCAGCCGGAGTGGAACAATCCAGAAAGGAAGCGGTGGTTTCTCACCCTGAAGCCGACGCGTATATGGAACAGCTGGGAATGCTTCTGGAGCCGGATGCCTATCTCAGTCTGGTTGAAGAGAGTGTCAGGGCTCTGGATGTTCCTGTGATTGCCAGTCTGAACTGTTATTCCGACAAGTGGTGGACAGACTATGCCGAGCGAATTGAGAAAGTGGGTGCTGATGCTATTGAACTGAATTTATCACCAATGGCTCTGGAGCAGAAAACAAGTGCTGATGATGTGGAAAATACCCTGGTGAATATGGTGAAACTTGCCAGAGAAACTGTAAAACTGCCCCTGGCGGTAAAAATAGGTCAGAATTATTCGTCCCTTCCACATCTGGCCAACCGAATCAGACAGGCGGGAGCCGACAGTCTGACACTCTTCAACCGTTACTACAAGTTTGATATTGATATCGAGAATCT
>JAUUYD010000297.1 GCA_030590585.1 Spirochaeta sp. | reverse complement strand
CGCTGCGGCATTTGCCCTGGGCAATCTTGGAGCCAGGAATGAGTTGATTGCAGTATTCGGATCAGGCGTTCCATTGATTCGTTTTGTTTTACCCATTCTCATTGTAGCCGGTTTGTTGAGTATGGGAGGGTTTATTCTGGAAGATCGCCTGGCTATACCGATGATGAAATTGCGGAATCAGGTTTCAAAGGAACTCCTTGGCATTCAGGACTCAAAAAACCGTTCAAGGGCAGTGGCTATCGCCAGAGAAGGTCATGTAATCTATTATGCCGATTATTATAACGACGAGAAAAAAACTCTTACGGGTCTTACAGTTATAAGACTTGATGAAAACGATCGATTCCTGAGTAGAATCGATGCTGACAGAGCTACATGGGACGATACAGGTACCTGGCTCATGGAAGGCTGCAGGGTTTTTACTAATGATGGCTCAGGTGAAATCCTGCAAAACAGATATGAACGATATCGAGATGAATGGGTAGATGAAGATCCGTCGACATTCAGGCTTGATACACGGGAGCTTGTTGAAATGAACGGAAGTGAAGCTCGTTTGTGGATTGAGACACAAAAGAAGGCAGGACTGCCGTATAAAGCTTACAAAGCCGAATACTATCAGCGTTATACCATGGCTCTGACACCATTCCTTGTTGTTCTTTTCGCAGGTGCTTTAGGCGGGCGTTTCAAGAGGAATGTACTGCTGATGAGTCTTCTGGCCAGCCTGGGACTTTCCACTGCATGGTATATCATCAGAATGATCTCCACATTGATTTCTCAACTTGGGATTGTTTCACCGCTGCTGGGTGCCATTGTTCCCTATCTTGGATTTCTGGCATTGGGTGTATGGCTTTTCCGTCACGCAAAAACTTGAAAAACAGGGTTATTTATGATATCAATTAATGCAAAAGACCCGGATTGCGCAGCAAGGACCGGGATTCTTCATCTCCCGAAAGGGGATGTCCCGATTCCCGCATTTATGCCTGTTGGTACAAACGGTACTGTTAAAGCCATGCTTCACAGCTCATTGGAGGAAATAGGTTATCCACTCATTCTCGGAAATACATATCATCTTTACTTGAGACCCGGTACCGAGGTAATTGGTAAATACGGCGGACTTCATCAATTTTCCACCTGGAAAGGGAACATACTCACAGACTCAGGCGGCTTTCAGGTCTTTTCTCTTGCCACCTTCAGAAAAATCAGTAAAGACGGTGTTACATTCCAATCTCATATAGATGGATCAAAGCATCATCTGACCCCTGAAAAGGTTGTGGAGATTCAAACACTTCTTGGAAGCGACATACAAATGCAGCTGGATGTCTGCACAGAGCCCGGGATAACGGAAAAAGATGCGGTAAAGGCTCTTGAACTCACTACCGAATGGGCTAAACGTGCAAAACAGCGCCGTTCAGAACAGGATGAAAACTACAAAGGGTATCTTTTCGGAATTGTACAGGGTAATTTTTTCAAGGAGCTGAGAAAGCAAAGCGCCTATGAGCTGTCTGAACTCAAGCTTCCCGGCTACGCAATCGGCGGCCTGTCAGTTGGTGAGGATCCGGAGGTTTTCAAAGAGTACCTTCACTATACAGCACCGCTGCTACCCGAATCCAAGCCAAAATATGTCATGGGTATTGGAACTCCTGATTATATGCTGGAAGCTATGGAAGCCGGTATTGATCTCTTTGACTGCGTCTATCCAACTCGTGTTGCGAGAAACGGTACTTGTTTTACACTGGAAGGTATGCTGAATCTCAAAAACGCGAGATTCAAGGATGATATGCTTCCAATTGACCCTGAGTGTTCATGTTCAACTTGTTCCCGCTACAGCAGGGGGTATCTTCGCCACCTCTTCTCAGCTCGGGAGATTCTCGGCCCGATGCTTGTAACTCACCATAATCTTCAATTTCTCTACACCATGATGGAGCAGGCCAGAAACTCTATAGCAGAAGGTACCTTTATTAATTTTAAAAAATCTTTTCTCGAAAGATTCAGAGGTAAAGTTTGAGCGAACACAGCAACCGGCGCAGCGCAATGTCCACTGTGCTTGTTATGTGCTGCACTCTTGTCAGTAGAATTCTCGGATTTGTCCGGACGGCAACCATCGGAGCACTCTTTGGCGCCGGCGGGGCGGCAGATGTTATTAATCTTGTATTCAACATACCTAATAATCTTCGAAAATTACTCGCAGAAGGCGCACTTTCCACTGCATTTATTCCGGAATTATCCAAGGAAATAGCTCGTGATACTTCAGGTAACGGGTCACGTAAGCTTGCACGGTCAATTCTTGGTCTTCAGTTTCTTATCATCATTCCAATCCTCATTCTCGCACTGCTGTTTCCTGAACATCTGTTATTTATCTTTGAGAAGTTTGATGATCCTGCCAAAAAAGAACTCAGTATCGTTTTATTTCGCTGGATAATGCCCTATCTGCTGCTCGTTTCAGTCAGCGCGATCATGATGGCTGTACATAACACCCACGATCGTTTTTTTATTCCCGCGGCAACTCCCATTGTTTTTTCTCTATGTGTCATTACTTCGTTATTTCTCGGATACAGGCAGTGGGGGCCCCTTGCTCTTGGTATTGGAGTCTTATTGGGAGGAACAGCTCAGATACTGGTGCAGTACCCGAGTTATAAAGGCCTGGGTTATACATTGATTCCATCATTCAGATTCCATGATCCGGCGTTCAGGCGAGTCATGCGGAAGTGGGCTCCAATGCTTCTGACATCTTCCCTGTTTGCCGTAAATAATCAAGTTGCAATGCTTTTAGCCTCATTTCTACCTGATAAAAGCACCTCATCACTGGCATATGCCATTGTATTCTTCCAGCTGCCATTTGGAATATTTTCAGCATCAATCACAACGGTTCTTTATCCAAAAATGAGCCGGCAGGCAGCTCTCGGTGATCGAAAGGGTCTTCTTGATAATCTTGGTTTCGGATACAGAAACCTCTGGGCTCTGCTTGTTCCCTCAGCCATGGCTCTGATTCTGCTTGGAGAACCCATAGTTGCAATTGCTTTTCAAAGACGTGCTTTTACTCTGGAGGATACTGTACTGACAGCCAGGGTGCTGGCAGCTTATTCAGTGGGTATGCCCTTTATTGGACTATTCAATATCACCCAGAGATCTCTTTATGCTCTGGGTGAAGTACGTAAACCCCTCTACTGCGCGTTGGCAGCTGTCGCTGTGGATATTATCCTGTCTGTGGTTTTTGTTTTTTTCACAGGAGGCAGCAGCGTTTCTCTGGCCTGGGCTAATTCCCTGGCATTCATATTCGGATCGACACTGCAGTTTCTTGTTATGCGGCGGGTTTCAGGATTTCGTTTGAATCGCATGACATCCTTTACATTTATTAAGGTAATAGCCGGGACTGCTGCCGGAGCTATTGTAATTCTTGTATTCTACCGTGTATCCGGTGTCGATTGGTGGCTGACCGGCAGCAGCTGGAAGGGGCTTTTTTTACTGATTTCAGTTACTGCCGCGGTTTCAGCTGTAATTCTTGGTTTATATGCTTGGATGAAAGTCGAGGCTGTGTCGATAATCTTAAAAAGAAGGGGAGGGGGAAAGGATGAAAAAAACTGAGTTATTATTCCTGATGGTTTTAGTATTCTCAGCTTCAACCCTGTTCTCACAGGAATCTCAAGAAGAACCGGCGGCAGAAGAGAACATTGAAGTTGACCGTAGTAAAGAGATTCTTCTTTATGGGATCGATAGTGAAGTTATCGGTGTTCTGGATAATCTCCAGAAGGAAAAACTTGATAAATATAACGATCTTCTTACTTCCATAATTAAAGAAACAAGAAATAACTCAATTATCAAGGGCATTTACAGACTTTGGAGTGACACTTCATATGAAGAAGGTCTGGTATTTGCCAGGGAAGAGCTGGAAAAAGTTATTGAGGATGAAGATTTCGATTCTCAATCAGTTCAGGCAGCTATTTCATACATTACGGATTTGGAAGATATGGAATCTCTACCTTTATTATATACTCTCTCCGAAAGCAGAAATTCGCGAATTGCCTCAGCATCAATCCGTGCAATTGGAAAAATATCCCGGGACGAAGTTCCAAATGAAGCTGAAAAGCTTCTTGAGCGGCTGAAAAAAGAAGACCCGATAGCAGAGGACAATCTTGTAGCCGCACTTATCGTAACCCTGGGAGAGCTGCGCTATCAGGAGGCGGCTCAGGAATTGGTATATATACTGGAAGATGCTGAAGCTTCTGCCGGCCACCGACGCCTTTCATGCATCTCAATCGGCAAAATCGGACGCAGTGAAGATTTTGAAATTGTTGAAGGTATTTTCTACGAAACTGATGATGCCACACTCCGTTCATATGCGTTGG
>JAUUYD010000404.1 GCA_030590585.1 Spirochaeta sp. | reverse complement strand
TGAGGCTGGTTATCAATTTGAGGATAGAGGCTTGGAGTAAGGGGTCTTCAGAAGATTTGTTGACGGATTTTCTGACCCTGTCAAAATCCCGCCTTAAACGTCCTCTATCGCAGCCGCGGATTCGGCCGATCAGCTTTTCTGCTTTCTTGAACAAATCCGCAGTATCTTTATCAGGCATTCTTCTGTATTTACCTGCTCACGCCTTCTGAGGTCAAGCCCGTGATCAAGCCCGATCATGAATGAGCTTGCGGATTAAGCCATACGTATGTATAGTTATTCGATGACTGCAGAACCAGTCGGCAACCATCCTCGGGGGAGGCGGTATCCGATATTGTGAAAAAAATCATACATGTTGATATGGATGCCTTCTTCGCTGCAGTCGAACAGAGAAACAACCCTGAACTCAAGGGCAAGCCCGTTGTAGTCGGAGACCGCCCGGACAGTCGGGGTGTGGTATCAACCTGCTCTTATGAAGCTCGTGTATTCGGAATCCACTCCGCCATGCCCACATCGGAAGCTTACCGGCGCTGCCCCCACGCAGTGTTCATCAGTCATGGAAACTTCGATGAATACAGGAACGTTTCTGAGCAGATTCGATCAATTTTCAAGGAAGTTACAGACCTGGTTGAGCCGTTATCTCTTGATGAAGCCTACCTTGATGTCAGCGAGAATAAAATGAATGAAGTTTCCGCTACACGCCTGGCTGAATGGCTCAGAACCAGAATATTCAAACTGACCTCCCTGACGGCCTCAGCAGGAGTTTCCTACAACAAATCTCTGGCAAAAATAGCCTCGGACTGGAATAAACCTGACGGGTTGACTGTCATCACACCGGAAATGGCCGAATCTTTTCTCATAGACCTTCCAGTTTCAAAATTCTGGGGTGTCGGACCTGTTACAGCCCGCCGCATGAAGGACGCGGGCATTCTCACAGGCGGCGACATGCGTTCCTGGCCATTATGGAAGCTCACCGAAACCTTCGGCAAATCAGGCCCATGGTTTTACAATCTCTGCCGGGGTATCGATGATAGAAAGGTGGAGCCCGTCAGAGTGAGAAAATCACTGGGGAAAGAACGTACATTCGCTAAGGATGTGGATAATCTGTCCCGCTTGACTGATTTTCTGGAAACGGTAAGCGAGTCGGTGTGGAAAGAACTTGAAGAGAAGCATCTGGACGGCAGAACACTGACAGTAAAAGTTAAATATGCGGATTTTCAGCAGGTAACTCGAAGCCGCTCCTTTTTCTCAGCTCTTCCGAGTCTTAAAGCCTTTAAAGATACAGCTCTGGAACTTCTGGGTGAAACCGAAGCAGGCATCCGACCTGTACGACTGGTTGGAGTCAGTATGTCTTCCTTTATCGGAGAGGATAAAACAAATGAAGTTCATCAGCTTCTTCTGAATTTCAACGTTTAACAGAGCCTCTACAGATCAGCACTTAATTTCCGAATAATGATCCAACACCCCCCTCGATAACATTAGAGATTTCAGGAAGCGGGACATCACTCAGAACTCCGCCTGTCCACTCGTCCAGCCTGGATTCAAGTTCCAGTTCAAGAACAGTAAGCTCTGCTGAGAGCTCATCCAGTATTGCATCTTTATCATCCCAATCCTTCATAACTGATTCCAATACTTTCAAATCTTCCACGGCAGCTGCAGGTAGAACCGCAGCAGCCTTTTTCACACCCAATGAAAGAACCGCATCGCCTATCATCCTCTTCCACTGAGATAAGCTGTTCCTGTCAATATCAAGTTTCAATTCGTTTTTTCCGGCTATAACGGTAAAAACGTAACTAAAAGCCAGAGGAGGATATGAACTGTCAACAAAGGAAATCGGCCCCGATGAGGAGGTCCAGTCAGAGAGTACAACCCGGCCCTTTGAACTTATTCCGTCAACGCCGTCAGTATTAAAACGCGTTAAGGAATACTCAGATTTGACAGTCATCATTCCTCCCGGAAGCCCGGCCCCCATTGTCCAGGGCCATCCGCCTGCTTCCAGATTTCCACGGATAAGATTCTCAGCAGCCATCCGGCCGTCAATTGTGAGGTTGGCAGTCAGATAATCTTCCAGTCCTGACAGCTTGCTCATCTCAAGGGACACATTGCTTGGAGCGCCTGCTTCTTCGTGATCGATACCGACATTCTTTCCGGATAAACGAAGAGATTCACCATTGATATCAAGAATCTTTATCGAGAATCTCGGAGGGAGAACTACAGGAAATGAAACGATACGTCCGATTTTTATCCGGTCTTTACGGCTGTCATTTCTTCCTGAATAATCATTATTTTCCGCTGCATTCCGGATTTTCAGAGCAATTCCCAGGAATCTCTGATAAGAATTTGTCAACTTCGGCCCCGCGGCTTCAATAATCACCGATTCAATCCATCGACTTATCATTTCGTCATCAATTATCAGGTCTGCCTGAATCTTCTCTATGTCGGAACTTACAGCTTTCCGACCCTGCTCAAGTGTATTAGCGGCATTGCGAGCAACTTCATTCAGCTCTGAACTGAACCGTTTCACAACATTCTGTTTGCCGGTAAGTTCCCCGGACAGGTTTTTTCCCTCATTGATCAGTAATGTCCAGGCTTGTATATCATTGTTTCCCGGCAGCGGACTTGAAACAAACCCTGTGATTTTATTAATGAGTTCCCGGATTTCGTCTGACTCCTGATTCACTTTTGCCGACCACTGCGAATTATCTTCTTCTGCTGTGATTCTAAGAGAATGCAGGAACTGCAGGGATTCCTCAGGCATTAAATCTGCTGTAATGGAGCTTAAATTCCGAAGATCCAACCCTCCTCCCTCAAACATGTCGGCGAGGCTCCCGGATTTTTGATTCTCAATGGCAGCATGATTATCAGGATACTCAGCCGGTATCTCCCGGGCTGTACCCAATGCAATTCCAGCAGATAATTCATCGATAACCAGCCTGCGGAAGAATAAAGAATACCAGCTGAAATCAGCGGTCAGATCAGTCACTTCCCAGGTATTCTTCATCGGATCTATTTCAGAAGCATAGCTTAGATTACCCAACAGCACTTTAGCGTTTAAAGGTTGAATATCAAGTTTATCAACACCGACATCAGTGCCGCTTACTTTTTCAAACATTGTTTCCAGAGCCTTGGCGGCAAGCTTGTCCAGCATTAAGAGGTTAAACAGAATGGGCACGAGTAAAATGATCAGCACAATAACCAGGCGAATGATTCTGGGACCGCTTCGGGCCTTATGCAGTTTTTTAAGAATATTAATTAGTTTCTCTGCCGCTTTATCATCATCCGGTCTGATATACCGGTGAATATGGTTTTTATCTGCAGGAAAGGAATCCTTCAGAAGCTTCAACTCTGAGCTGTCGGTAAGCATTTTGCATATTGAGAGGAACTTTTTTTCTTTTAACTGAGCTCTGAATAATCGGGGAATCCTGTTATTTGTTTTCCTGCTCATAGGATTTCTCCGAGGTTTCGAGCAGCAGATACAGCCAGTCTCATTTTTTTTAAAAGAGGGACCT
>JAUUYD010000274.1 GCA_030590585.1 Spirochaeta sp. | reverse complement strand
GTATCTTTTGAAAAAAATCGATTCATGGATGAGCCGGTTAGAATTACCCTGGTTTGCGGCCAGTCTTCCTTCATGGATTTGACATATGCCGCCAGCTTCACAGATTCCTGAGCTTCATCAATAAACAGGATGGAGTCATTCTTCAAATGATATTGATCGATCATCAAGGCTTTAAAATCATTAAAATCATTTGTTTTATCAATCTGTCTTCTGATCTTACTATCTTTCTCAAGATCAAATCTTAGAAATGGTAAATGTATATCCTCAAGAACGCTATTCACCAGATAGGATTTACCAACCTGTCTTGCACCCTCAACAATGATGACTCTATGCCTGTCCTTGTTTGCTATAATTGAGAGAAGTTTTCCGTAAATATCCCTTTTCATGGATAATATTTACCATTTTCTAACGTTTTTGTCAAATTGATTTCCCAAAAACGGGTGTTTTCAGGATATATCATAGCCAAGAGCTTTTCTGACCGCCAAGGCGACACCCTCAGTAACAGTATCGAAATCAGCAGGACGGCCGGTCAGCTTCTCAAGGGATGTCACAGCTCTGCTGTCATCAGCGATACCGCAGGGAACAATCCAGTTGAAGTGAGACAGATCGGTATTCACATTGAAGGCGAATCCATGAAGGGTTACCCGCTTTCTCAGAGCGATGCCGATAGCGGTAATCTTCTCCATTCCCACCCAGACGCCGGTGTGTTCATCATCATGCCGGGCTTCAATTCCGTGTGATTCATGCAGATAGGAAATAAAGGCCCTCTCCAGTCTCTCAACAAAACGTTTAACTTTGTATCCGTGATTTTCAATATTCACGAAGAGATAACCCACCAGCTGCCCGGGGCCGTGATAGGTTACCTCACCACCGCGTTCGGTTTCCACTATTTCCACACCGGCGAGATTCGGATCGATGATTATATTTGCAGACTGGTCTTTACGAATCCCTGTGGTTAAAACCGGCGGGTGCTCAAGAAGCCAGAGTGTATCGGGTATTTCCCCGGCCACCCGCCGGGCATGGAGAAACTTCTGACGTTCGTGTGCTTCTCTGTATGGAACCTGTTCGATGGAGCGTATGATATCGAGTGTCATTAGGATGCCTCCGTTGGATTTCCCCGATTGGCCGTAAACCATCTTGAGGCGAAATCCACCAGAGCTTTGAGAGACATAAGACGGGACTCGGCCATTCCGATTCTGCCAATGGTAAAATCGGGGGGGGCGGCACTTTTCTCGAAAGCTTTGCCGCAGGCTTCAAAGTCATCGGTATCCAGATCCAGCTCCTCGAACCACTTCCAGATCCGTCGGCCATTTTCCACTATGGGGCTGCCCTGGCGAGTTCTTTTTTTCCCGGGCCAATCGGCCCTGTGCTCGGCCAGATGGAGAGAGCTGTTACTGTCATGGCCGCAGCCGATAAGAAGTACCCGGGCATCCTGGTTGTAGAGCCGGGCCACGGGGCTGCTCTCACCCAGACCGTTTTCCAGCACCTGACCGCTGATAATTTCTTCAGCCGCCGGTCCAAGAGCGCAGAACGAATCCATTGGGTGTGAACTGCGGCGTACACCGGAAAAAATCCGAAAGAGTTCAGGCACAATGCCTATGCCCCGGGTGGGTGTCAGTGCCGGATCATACACGGGCATACTGTTTCGAATCGATTCATGCCATGTTACAGGAACCGGAGGATTTTCCCAGAGACCGGGATCAGAAAGGGCACCGGAATGTGCGGGCATGGCCAGGGTGCCGGATTCCCCCACCACCGAGATGAGGGCCCTGATAAGGGTTTCGGCCCCTCCGGATATCCATCCAACGTTCGATAGCGAACTGTGAACCAGTAGAGTGTCGCCTTCCCCCAGTCCAAGGGTATCCAGGTCGGCAATGAGTGTATTGATGGTAATGGGACCGCCGAAGGCCTCGTCGGTCTTCGCGATAATAGCGGCTTCTTTCATAGCGGCTCCCATGATGAAAGGCGCCCTCTAAGTGTCGGTATCAACATATCTATCGAGGGCGCCAGAGGTCAGCAGAAAAATCCTAATCTTTAATCATCCAGAGTATCATCAGAATGATGCTCTGATTCACCAGTGATATCCACCAGCCGAGGGTATCGATATTCTCGATGTTGCCGCCGAGTACAAGACTGAGAACCATTAAAACAATCCAGAAGATGAATATGGCGATTCGCAGAAATGAGTCCAGAGCGCCGATGGATGCAAAACGGCTGAGAATAAGAAGTCCACCTGCTATGATTTCAACAACGGCAATAATGATATTGAAGGTGTTGCCCGAGCCGCCGAAGGCTTTGCTTAGGTCGTTTGCAAAACCACCAGAGCCTTGTGTGTTTCCTACCACTGTTGATATTCCGCTCAGAAGCATAAATGCGCCGACGAGGATGATGAGTATTCCGGAAATGTCCAGTCTTTTTGATGCCATGTAATAAAACCTCCATTGGTTATTTGAGATTATCGTTGAACTTAACCTTCCTTATCAAGCCTGGGGCCGGATAGGCGGGTAAGGGTAGAAAAGCTATAGAGCAAGAACCTGCCATTTCTCATCAATCAAGGCCCAGATTTCCCGGAACCCGATTTCTCTAAGCAGGCTGCAGGATTCATCATAATGACAATCGATATCTTCCGGCCGATGAGCATCGGCATTCACCATCACAGGGATTTCCCTTTTTAATGCCTCGGCGAGTATCCAGGGGGAGGGATAGACTTCATCCAGTACCCCTCTTGAGATGCCCCCGGAGTTCACTTCCATGATGATGCCGCTTCCTTCGAGGGCGTCCAAAGCCGTTTTTACATGGCGATGATACCATTGGGCCTCTTCGGAAAAGCAATCATTATTTCTGTTTCTTTTTTTCAGCAGATCGAAATGCCCCAGAAAGTCAAATCCCCCCAGTCCCACAAGTTCACATATTCGGCCGTAATAAACCTCACTCAATTTTTCCCAGGAACCTTCATGAATCTCATCCAGAAGCCATTTCAACTCGTCCTCGGGTCCGTCAATGCAGAAGTATTCGGGATTCTGAGACAGTCCCGTAGTGGTATGTACCGAGCCGATGGCATAGTCCAGATTCAGATCCGTCCAGCGCTTCTGATTGGGAGCCTGGTAGCCGGGGATGTAATCAATTTCCAGGCCTTTGTAGATTTGTATCTGACTTCCCCACTTGAATATCTGCTGATCCAATTCCGCCAGATAGATAATCAGGTTTTCCTCGGTGAGGGTCCAGTCGTTCTTCACCGGAAGGGGTGCATGGGAAGAAAAACCCAGGGCTGTAAAGCCCTTTTCAATAGCTATCTTAATATAGGACTCAATTGGTCCTTTACCATCACACAGCTCATTATGGGTATGGTAGTTTGTTAATATCATATCTTCACCCATATAATCCGGGAAAGCTGATGAGGGCAAACATGAGCTGTTCTTTTGCATTATTGACCTTTTGACTATGGAATCCCGGTTGAGGCTCCACTATATTTTCTCCATGAAACGCAATTTCGTCTTCTTTTTATGCATCCTGATATTTACGATTCTACCCGGACAGCTGTTTGCGGCAGATAATCTCTGGGATAGAGCTATGAACTATACAAATCCTGAAAATACCGGGCGGGCCGAGGGTATGAATATGCTCTCCCGGGAGAAAAATCGGAGTGGTGAAGTTACCAAAACGATTGAAATGGAGTTTTCATGGGATGAAAACTCATCGGATTTCGTCCTGCTTCATGCTGATGAAAACGGTAAGGATGTTACAGACAGGGAGCGCCGGAGGAATCAAAAGCGTGAAGATAACGACAGGGATAGTTATGTACATCAGATATTCAATCCTGAGAAAGCTGAGAAATTATCTCTGATGCCGAGGGAAGTTACTGCAATAATTGATGGACGGGAATGCCGAATCTATGATTTTCGCCTTGAAGATGAGTGGTCGATGGGTCCGGGAAAACCGAAACCCATAGTGGAAGAAGGAACTGTATTTATCGAGATTGAATCGGGGATGCCCCTCAGATTAACCAGCTCAATGGTGGAAGGACCGGATGCAGTCAAGAGTTTCAGATTCAGCATGAATGGAGATTCCGGGCCTGCCGGTTTGTGGCGGGTTAATCAAATCAAAATGGATTTCATCGCTCAGATGATTATCTACAAGGCCGGCGGTTTTACGATGACTTTTGTTTACGGGGATTGACCCCCCTTAGATTAAACCAACAGCCGAAAAACGATCTGGAAAAGAATATCAGGATAACGCTATACTGGCCGGACCGGAAATTACCGGGTTAGGGAGTTTGAATATGGCAAATACATTACGCAGCGCAACCAGCAGACACGGAAGGCTTATGGCCGGGGCACGATCCCTCTGGAAGGCCAACGGGATGACTGATGCCCAGATGTCAAAACCTGTTATTGCCATTGCCAATTCATTCACTCAATTTGTGCCCGGACATGTTCATCTCCACGATGTGGGTCAGCGTGTAAAAAAAAGGATTGAAAAATCCGGTTGTTTTGCCGCCGAGTTCAACACAATCGCCATAGATGATGGAATCGCCATGGGTCATGGCGGAAT
>JAUUYD010000089.1 GCA_030590585.1 Spirochaeta sp. | reverse complement strand
GAGACGAAGCGGCTGAGCTCCCAAGAGCATCAGACGCTGAGAGTGAGGGCTGTGAGGGAGCGTAGCTCACTCATAGCCGAACCGAAGCGGCTGAGCTCAAAGAGCATCAGACGCTGAGAGTGAGGGCCGTGGGTGAGCAAAGCTCACACATGGCCACAGGATCGTTCCTCGGGCTCCGCCCTTTTCAGGGCTTGAATGCTTCATAATCCGAAAAATTATCAAAATCCCTGATAACGCCATCATGTTCCCACGGAATAGATACGGTTTTATATTTTTCCAGAATTTTCCTCACCGGGACACCTGCTGATGATGTTAAGAGAACTTTGGAAACTTCTTTATGCATCAACACTGGATGACCGGGTTTGCCGTCAAAAATGGGCCTCAAAACCATAGGGTTTTCCATGCTGTCACTTAGTTCTGATAGATGTCGATAATCATCACTGACAATTAACGGCATATCGGATGGAACGATAAAAAAACTCTCCGACATAATTTTTCGAAGTGCGGGTCGCAATGTCTCGTCCATTCCCAGACTCCAGTCAGGGGAGAAGACGAGTAAAAGATTCTCAAACATTCCCAGATATTTCTCCAGAATATTTTCAACATCGTTAAAACGGAACCCTCCTGCAACAATCACCCGGCAGCCTGCGCTAAGGGCCTCAATGACTACTTTTTCAAGCATTTTAAGTTTCCCCCAGGCCAATCCGGGTTTCCAGAAACCCATACGGCTGGAGCTTCCCCCGACGGGGATAATGCAGTCAGGCATGTATTTCAAAATAATAAGGTCCTTTTGTTAGAAATAAATCAATTATCCAAGTATATTGTTTTTATGTATGACTCTTGATGATATTCGTGAATTCTTTGACGAAAACAATAAATTCATTCTCACCACACATGAATCTCCTGATGGGGACGGGTTGGGAGCTGAATACGCACTCTGTTCAGCACTTCTGGAAATCGGTAAGGAAGTCCAGGTACTCAACTCTGATATTCCCGCTTCCAAATACGAGTTCTTTAATCAGAAGAAACTGATAAAAACCCTTGGTGCTGATGGGGCATATCCGGAAGATCTTGAAGAGTGGACTCTCGTGGTTCTCGATACCGAACCTTCAAATATCGGCTCCATGGCCGACACGGTTCTTGCACGCTGCCGCGAGGTTGTTGTACTTGATCATCACAGTCCCAAGGACACTCTGGATTTCAGGAGCTGGCTTGAACCGGATTCGTCATCCACCTGCGAGATGATTTTCAGGATACTGGAAGCCATGCGGCTCAGTATTAAGCGCGATGTCGCTGTGGCCCTGTATGCTGGTATAGTCTATGACACCGGTTCCTTCATTTATCCGAAAACCAGGGCGAGAACATTCAGAATCGCCGAGATACTGGTTTCCAGCGGAGCTGTGCCGAATGAGGTTTTCACCAGACTTTATGAAAGTAAGTCCAAAGGTGCTCTCATACTTCAATCTCTGGTAACGAGTACTATGATACTTTATGAGGAAGACCGGGTTGCGGTTCAGATTATGCCGAGAGACACGTTAATCGCCTCAGGGGCCGAATATGATGAGGGGCAGGAGATAGTGAATATTCCCCTGCAATGCGCAAAGGTAAGGGTATCAGTCTTTCTCAAAGAAAATGAGAAAGGAGTCAGACGATGCTCCATTCGCTCCAAAGGCGAGGTGGACTGTGCTGTAATTTCACATTCTTTTGGGGGCGGTGGGCATAAAACCGCCGCAGGCTTTCGTTTTGAGGAATCATTTATTGAAATTCAGGATGAGGTCCTTGAAGCGATGCACCCGTATTTTACATAATTCCCATCATGATATTTTCCCAAAGACCAGTGATGCTAATTGTCGCGTTTCTCCTGATTTTTTCATTCACCTCCTGTTCCAAGTCCCGGGATAAAACTGTACAGCTTGGCGGAGGTATACTAACCCCCCTTAACTCTTCCGAATCAACAAATGATACCGGAGACAGGTTTGGGGGAATTAATGAAGAGAGTAACGTACTCCCCCTTGTGAATCCGGGAGCAAACTATAACATTCTGGCTCTTCTGGATGGTAATCTTGATCTGGAACAATCGGATGAACAGGTTATTGTTGCATTACCCCTTGATAACGAAGAACAATCCCTTGTCCTGATGATAGCATCTACAAATCCGATACGAAATCAGTATGACATTGTCTGGAGGGCTCCTCTGAGCAGCAGAACCCTGACGGGAATAACTCTGCGCTCTGATGACTTAAGCGGTAACGGCCGAAACGATATCATCATTGCAGGTTTTGATGAACGCGGCCGACACGTAACCGATGTTTACGCTGTTCCGAAAAAAGGGGAAATAAACGATTTCAAACATGTATTCAGCCTTGGTGTAAACGGCAATATCGATATCGTTACTACAGACAGAACTCCCGGTTACTACAGCGGTCTGAGCGCCGGAGAACCCCACAAAATTGTAGTACAGAAAAAGAATCCTGAATCGGAAAACAGCATGGACCTTATCGAGACTTTATGGGAATGGGACTCTGCGGGTTTTATCTACCGGCAGGGGCAAACTAAAAAAGTTAAAGGTGAAACCATCCTGGAGGAACGTATAAGTCAGGTTTATTCTGGAGATGTTACGGTATATGAGGAGTATCTGCAGGGCGCGTGGTACAGGGAAACCGGAAACGGTTCTTTTCTGGACATGCTCTATTTCGATCCGAATACAAGAGAAATATTGTTTTACAACGGTTCAATTGAGGAAATATTCAGCTGGGGTACCAGCCACAGGACTACAGCGAAACGTCTCTATACCAGAGTTAATAATGCCATCATTCCCAGCATTTTCGATACGGTTTCGGTGAGTGCTGAATCCTGGGATAAAATTGAACTTTGGAGAGCTGCAACGAACTGGAATGGAGTTTACCGCCGTCTCAGCCCCGCGCTCCAGCTGATATTGGATACGGGATCTTCCTTTGCGCCGATAATCTCAACTCTGAAGCTCACAGGTGTATGGAAGAGTCCAGGCGGAACTGATCTGGTATTTGATTTACCGAAAATCGAATGGACTGAAGACGGCAGGACGCGTATCGGAACCGCTTCTTTATTCACACTGGATGATAAAATGGTTCTGCAGGTTCAATTTATGAAAAAAAACGGCGCCCTGGAAGAAACTATGAACTGGATCGCTGAATATGAAGAGGATAAAGACCCTGCACGTATTATTCGTTCCCTGTCCCTTACCCCGGCATTACTCAGTGTGGATCATATCAGACAAACCAGTGGCCCTTTGAGACGCTTCGAACAGATTGAGGTTATTTCACCTTCAGAACAATGAATCATGACATTCATTCATAACCACCGGCCTTAAGTCTTTGTACGGCATTCCCGGCAGGATCGTTCACAAACACCTTCCAGATTTCACCAATCTGCTCAATCCAGGCGATAAAACCATCGTTCTCAAGCCGGAGTCTCAATGCGGCAGCGCTGTCCCTGCTTCGGAAAGCCCCAACCTGCACCGGAATACCCGGGTTATCCTGCGGACCTAAAATATACAATGAAGGAGTAATCCATTCGGCAATCCTGGCGTCAACGATATAATTCACAACGGATGAAGGAAATTCATCCATCAGGGCTTCAGCCGCCCGGCGTACACCGGCAGAATTACCGGCAATCACGGCAATATCGTGGAGTGCAAGCCATACAAGAGCCGAACTGACCGGCATGTTTTTATTAATGTAGCGATTTATTTCATCAAGTGCCTTTGCTGTCTCATCTTCGAAGGCCAGACATAAAGCCGCCAAGGCTGCTGATTCATCTCTGAGCTGAACATTGTTTGTCTTATCTGATTTATCAGTTAAACGAAGCGCATCCTGCCTCACCTCAGGATATTCCCCCATACTGAATCTAAGGACCAGGGCATTATAATGCCGCAAATCCCCAACACTGCCGCCGATTCCGGAAGCCTGCTGGAAATGATCAGCTGCTTCCTTGAGTAAACCAAGGGAAGATTCCAGTGATGCCATTCTGGCCAAAAGATCAAATGATTTCCCGGGAGGCATTCCTGAGAGATAGGTATCCATCAGATTTATCGCATCAATAACCTTACCGGAAAGCGAGGATGCATGAATTAAAACATCCTGATACCCGGGGTTGCCCGGGTTATCGTTCAGCCAGTCAATGTAAAGCTGTCTTGCGCCTGCCAAATCACCTTGAATCTCAAGAGCAATGGCATCATCCCGGGAATCAGGATGTGCCGGACTACTGAAAGAACCGGAAATCAGAAGGGCACAGGCTAATATAAACTTTAAAGAAATAAAGTTCTTTATCAGGACAAATCTGCCCCTTGCACAGTTTCTTCATCCGTTTGAGTTACACCCGAGTCATCATCGTCAGTTTCTAAAGACTCTTTCATTTTCTTTCGCCTTTTCCGGGCTCCCAGTACTCTGACACTTTTCTTTGTACCTTCCGTTTTGTCATCATCATCCGTTTCATTTGATTTTCTCGAATCATTCTTTTTCCGCTTCCAACCGATAAGAAACGGCACAACCGAGAGTACGCCTAACAGATACATGATGAAAAAACTGACAAATATCGGAACTTCAGTGAGAAGACCCTTGTCCCCAAACCATATCCGAATATCGGAACTGTTTTCGATGTTGAAGCCAATAAACGAGATGATAATCAGCAGGGTAAGGATAAATCCAATTAATTTTACAGGCATTGCGGCCTCCAGATAATTTCATTATAGACGACTCTTATGATTAAAATCATAAGAATCTCAAGAGAAATACAAGATATCAGGAATTATTTTTAATGGTATTGCGGGCAGAAACCACCGTGTTCCAGAGCAGCATGGCTATGGTGAGGGGTCCAACCCCTCCGGGAACGGGTGAAATGGCAGCTGCAACCTCTTTGACAGCGTCGAAATCCACATCCCCAACCAGGCGGTATCCGCGTTTTCTTGTTGAATCTTCAATCCGGTTCACACCGACATCGATTACTGTAGCTCCCTTTTTCACCATATCCGCCGTGATGGTGTTCGGGCGTCCAGTTGCCGCAATAACAATATCGGCCTGCTTTACCTTTTCAGCCATATTTTTAGTTCTGGTATGACAGACAGTCACCGTGGCGTTACCCCCGGCAGCCTTTCTGAAAAGTAAATTGGCAAGCGGGGCCCCGACTATACGGCTTCTACCGACAATAACGACATCCGAACCTTCAATTTCCGTACCCGAAGCTTCAAGCATCTTTATCACACCATGGGGTGTACAGGGAATGAATCCATCCAGGTTGAGTACCAAACGTCCGATGCTCACCGGATGAAATCCGTCTACATCCTTATTCGGTGAAATGGCATTTATTACAGTTTCCTCATTCAGACCTTCAGGCAGGGGAAGCTGAACCAGAATCCCATGTATTTCAGAATCAGCATTCAGTTCCGCAACAACATCAAGGAGCTTTTCCTGACTTGTATCTTCAGGGAGCCTTATATCCCTGGAGAAAATCCCGATTTTATCACAGGCGCGTTCTTTTGCAGTAACATAAGATATGCTGGCGGGATTTTCACCAACAAGTACGACGGCCAGTCCGGGACGTATCCCTTTAGCCGCCAATTCCTTAACATCTCCGGCTAACTGGTTGTGAAGATCTGACGCAATGGCTTTACCATCAATAATTCTTGCACTCATACCATGACAATACTGAAATATTGTCGTTCTGTGAATATATTGATGATGTTCAATCCTATGTGGTAGGATTCGCAAGCATTTTATATAAAAAGAGGACCATATTTGCTCAGAAAGCCGACCCTCATAGTCGTTTCACTTCTTTTATTGAACTTCGCTTACCTTGGCGCCCAGGAAGATTCCCCGGAAGAGAGTCCATTGACAGCTCAGAGTAAAACCAATCAGAGGGCTCTCGGCGATCAGGCATTCTCCATTTCGGCAGGTGTCATAATCCCGTTATTTACCATTCTCCTTCATGATAACCCTGAGACATCCACCACGGCGGGTACCGTTAATCCACAGTTATCAGTGGGTGGTATGGGTTCTTTGGCCTACAGTTTTTACCTGTCGCCGAATATCAAAGTCGGGCTTCAGCTCGGCGGAACATTCAAATGGGATATCAATCGAAACCTTCTTTACATGATACCAATTGCAATAAAAGGCTCTTACGAGTTTCACCCTTTCAGCCGTCTGACCATACCGATCCATCTTGCATTGGGAATCAACATGACCTCATGGAAAGAGGAATTCGTTGTGGATCCTCTTATTCGGCCGGGTTTCGGTGTCTATTTTGACTGGAACATCGAGTGGTCGTTCGGTATGGATTTCACGTACTGGTTCATCCCCCAGATAAATTCAAAAGATGAGCGGTTTAACTCCATTGCCAACTTCATGGATATCAATGTTACCGCGGAGTATCACTTCTAATGAAAATAAAACAAAGAATCAGCCGTTTGGGACTTGCTCTCGCCCTCGCTGTACTTCTTATTTCCGGCAGCTGTACAGGAGCTGGTATTTTTGCAGTTGTTGCCGTATCTTCAAAAATTGATCCCGGGCTGCTTCCCGAAGGGCTCAGTGCAAGACCGGTAGTACAGATCGCTCCTTTACCTGCAGACGGAACTGAGAAATACTATTTTTTCGCATCGGGTCCGGGGCTGTGGGCCAAGGATAATACGGCAGGCGATACTGACCCGGCTAGCCTGTGGCGCCCGATTTCACTTTATGCCGGAGGATTGAAATGGGATGGTGTACAGTCAATCGCCGCCACGGGTGAAAGGATATACCTGGCTCTTTACCGTATGAGTGGTGATCAATACACCCTGGGATTGTTCGCTCTGGATAGTTTTGACGGCAGCTCAGCAACATTTGTCGACTTCGGTGAGAGATGGAGTTCCGACGCCAACGGGTATCAGACAATACTGCTTTACTGTCCGGATCCGGTAGGTTCGGTGTATGTCAACCTGATGGATCATTCAGGTATCTATGGTTCAATTGACGCTAATGAGAATACCGGTTTTAACGGATCCAAACTTTATCGCTTTGACAATCCGAATACTGATACAAACTGGACTGACATTGTCGATCCGGGACTGCAGCCTGAACTCGATAACCGCTACGTTACGAGTGTGGCTAAAAGCATATCAAGCAGTAAAGTACTTGTTACTGCAAGAACCAATGTTTTTGACTCCAACGGTGGAATAATCCTTAACGGTGACGGAACAATTGAGGGAGACGGCAGCCTCGGTGGTTCCTTTGTCGCCTCTACGGGGATGACATGGATTGACAGAAGCAGCTTTTCAGCCGGCGGTGCCTTTATTGTCGCAGGCACATTTCTTGACAACGATACGCTTCCGATTTTTGCTACTGTCGACGACGGGGTAAACTGGCATCGCCTAAGCGGAACAACCACAGACTATCTCACAACAAATTTTATCAGTGTTGTTGATAAAGTGGCGGGGCAGAGTGATTCCAAGCATCTGGTACTCTCTGGTACGACCAGCTACATAAACGGAAGTACATCTCTATTTGCATCCGGCTACAATGAAATTGATGTGACCGATGACGATCCTTCAACATGGTCGGTGAATACCACCTGGGACAGTTACAGCCTTGCTCTGAAAACAAATTACAGTGTCAGTGACTTGTCGGAGTCTACCATTATCGGCATGAGTATCCCTGAGAATGGTGATTACCTTTATGCTTCCACAAGGAACTCCGGCATCTGGAAGATTAATGTAGATGATGCTCTTAATGAGTATCCCAGCTGGACACAAGAATAGCGGATCGATACTCAGTTACCCCGGCTTCTCCTGATAAGTTCAAAGACTTCTGCCAGATCCGGGTCCTGGGCGAGATACTGCTCTTCGATTTCAAGGTCGGTAAGTCCTTCAAGTTCATGACTCAAGTAATGAATCCAGGAATCATTTTCGGGTTTATCCACCTCGATTTTACGCCACCAGTAATCCGGAGTGATGGGCAGCGGCTCCCGATATG
>JAUUYD010000140.1 GCA_030590585.1 Spirochaeta sp. | reverse complement strand
TTAAACAGATGATCCTTGGCCCTATACTCTAAAACTTCCCCGGATGTTTGAATTCTGGCAGAACTAACGTCCCGAACATTAATATTAAGATCATATGTCCTGGTTCCATCTACGGTCGTAATGGTATTCAAAATATAATTGAATTTCCAATCCAGTTCATTCCCGATTTCATCATAGATTCTCTGTACCCACTTCGCGCATAAGGCTAACAAAGCAACGTCAGTAGAATCCTCGCCAATTTCATCGAGAACATCTGTGGACAACTGGGTAAGAGTCTTAGCCATGGTTTATCCTTCTCTGATTTTATTACGAGCGGCTTCTTTTTCTTCTCTGCCCTTTCCAAGCCACCTGGTAGCTAATTCTGACTTTGGAATAAGGTGTTGAGAACCTTGCGTATGAGCAACTTTTATATGAGCCGCCAAAGTATCCCGAACCCTTTTTTGGGTATCGGCATCCATCTCGTAATAATCCTCCAAATCATTTCTTTCACAGACGTTAAATCCGCAAGTTTTACAAACCGCAGGAGTAAGTTCAATCCGCTTACGAACGGTGTTGAATTTATCCACAGTTTTTGAAGAAATAATCAGCATGATTTCACTATCAGGAGGCCGCACATCACGTTTAGGCCCAGGTACAGCCACAGGTGGAGCAACCACCGGTTTAAGTATGGGTCTTTTTTTAATGGTTCTTTTTATTGGTTTAGTAACCGCAGGTGTTGCTCCACCTGTGGCTGTACCTTCTATTCCAGACATATTTTTTTCCTCCACTACGAAATACGAATTTTACGAATTTTACGAATTATCCTTCAGCACTTGCTCCGGCAGTAATTAAATCAGCAATAACAACCGCTATTGCCGCCGCCGCGGTAGTGTATACATCGGCGTCCGGGTGGACAAGGGCTATTTGATGAGCTTTTTTCAGAACCTTCATCAGCCCCATGGTTTCATGTTTCGTAACAGCCATGATAAGACTCCTGTTTTTGTCTAAGGGGAACCCCGGAAGGCCCCCCGGTTTTCTGATTAATGGTTTTATCCGCAAAGAATGGTGGAACTACCAGCCGCGATTGCCGTGACAGCCTTCATCTTGATACCATGAACGGCGGCAACAAGCGCGTCAAATTCAACCTTCACAGGGTTACCAGCGGTTGAGGCGAACACGACCAGGGTGGCAGCAACGGCGCTGGAACCCATGCAATCATTGATTGCGGTACCAGCGGCAACTAACACCTCGGTAACAAGACCCTTTGTGATTACCCATCCATAAGACCCGGCAGCAATCGCTACGAGAGCGATTCCCATAACAGCCTGGTCCACAGCGGAAATAGGTGTTACGACATACGGAGCATTGGCAGCGGTTCCCGATCCAGCAAGAGCCGCGTCGGTAAAAACCGGTTCTTTAGCAGCAACGGCATCATCCGCCTGAACATAAATCGCCTCTTGCCCCTCGTCGTTACGGGCAACCGTTCCAACCTTGTGCTGGGCGGTTGTATGAGTCAAGAGAAAATTAGCACCTTGTAAAATACTCATCTTTTTTAGCCTCCTTTGGGCTTTTTATCTTGTTAATAATTAACAGTCAACCGGGAGACCAGAGGGGCCTTTACAGACCCCTGTGATTTCTAGGTAATTCCGTTAAGATTCGCAAGACGGTTACGATTCATTGTAACCAGGTTGCAATAAAGCAATATCTGGGAAACCTTTGAATCCTGGTCATCAGGACGCTGGAAAGGAGTGTTGGTAAAATATTTACCTTTACCAACAATCATTTTCATGTACTCCGAGTTAAGGAAATACATGGTTCCAGCGGTACAATCCTCATCGTAAACCATTGGCTTGCCTTTGAACTCCAGGTTTTCAAACCCGGCGTCACCAAGTTTGTTGGAAGTACGACAGATATCATTGTTTGCCAGGGCCAGGGCTTCATAGTCTTCATAGACGGCCTGGGTGGTAAGCATGAGATCACAGGCAGATTTGCCTTTACGAACAGAATTAACCATGTTACGCATGGAGGCCAGATCCAGGGCACCGCCTTCATCCAGGTACACGTTACGCCAGATGGTAGTGACATTGGAATCAATGCCGCCATAGGTAGCCCAAGCACCACCATCCTCGACCATGAGGGCCAAGCCGGTGATATCCTTGCCGCCGTTTCCGGTTCCATCGGAGAACAACTGTTCATTAACCTCATTCCTCATGGAAATTTCAAGCTGTTTCACTTTGCTTTCCAGCAATGAAACAATCTTGGTCTTTGAACCGCTGTTCTGGAATTCTTCACGACCGTTAATGGTTACAGACCCGGCGATTTGCTTCCAGGCAACCTCGCAGGCTGAGATTCCTTCCTGTGGAGAGATATCAAGGATATCCCAACCAGAATAAGAACCGACTGTTGAATTTTCGCCAAGCAGCAATGGCTCGACAATAGTTTCTCCACCGTCACGTTCCTCAAAGTACCCCCGCTCTTTGAGCAGGTAGATCAAAGCCTGCTGACCGGTAATGTTATCGGCCAGGGTCCTTCGATAATTTTTAAGCGTAGTCGCAACGATTTGGTCAAATGATGGGTTAGCAGCCATTTTGACTTCTCCTTATTTATAGCGATTACACCAAGACTTTTACACTTATAAAGAACTGTGTTCCTCCACCGCCGCATCCAACGCTTCGGTTAGCGTTGAAAATTGAGATGGAGCTTTTTTACCACCAGCAATACCCTTTTCGGTTCTCAGCTTGGCAGCTTTATCAGCGATGGCCTGGGCTTCGACTTGAGGGCTTACGGCAGATGTTTTCAGTTCTTCTCTCCGGGCCTCTACCTGATCTGTCTTGGCAGGTGTCGGGGTAGTCAGTGGCAGATCCTTCACAGAATCATACAACTCTCTAACCGTCAAATCAGGTCGCTTCAGAGATAACTTTGCAATCAGAGGAACTCTATTTTTAAAATCCTCGCCATGTTCTTTGTCTTCAGCTAATTCCTTTATTTGTTGAGTTATGTTCCAATTAACAACAATAGGTGAGACCGCATCCTTTACCGGTTTCATTGCGGCTTCGGCCTTTATAGTAGCTTTTTTATCAATAACATCATCAAGCCATTTAGCAGCCTCTTCCCGGCTTCCGGTCAACATATCAATAACATCTTTACCTTCAGGAAGATCATCCGCAACACTGTATACAGGGGCAATATTATCAGCAGGTTGTTCTTCTAAAGGCTTGTCTCTTTCAGCCAGCTTCGCCAACAACTCTTTGTTCTGATCGAGAATGGCCTGAATCTCAGGACTTATTTTCGGCGGTTCTTCTTTTGTCTCTGGTTTAGCCTCAACCCCTTCTTCACCAGCCGTTTCGACCGGCGCAGTTTCTTTTTCTTCTGGTGAAGGGATCCCCGTTTCACGGAAATGGATTTCCCCATCTTCGCCCCAATCGAGATCAATCCCAGACATTGCGTCAGAAAATCCGGCGCCCTGGACGGGCGATGCCTCCGGTGTTTCTACAACTTTTAATTCATCTGCCATAATTCCCTCCGTTTAATTCAATTCCATAACACTATCACCAATAATTTTATTTCTTAAAATATCCTGCTTTTTTTCTTTATCACGCCGAGCTGACTGAATATCTTTTTTATAACCTGGTTCCCTAACTCGCAAGCCAGCTTCTTTCTCAAGCCTTCGGAGTTCACTTTTGCTATGAATATTCCCGAAAGTAGGATCCATATGCGTGGTCCCCAGGTCATCTGAAATTATTCTTGGGGTTGATACCAACTTTTCAGCAATAATGCCGCAATAAGGACATTTCTCTGGAACCAAGAAAAAGACCATTGCCTTTACCTTGCTAAATCGCCGATTACAATTAGGACATTTATATTCGTATAATGGCATTTAACCTCCCATGCCTCCCATTAAAGCAGAAATCTGTTGACCGGCTACGCCTGTGGGCTGCGCCTGTTGATTTTGGGGATTAGGCGGAAGGGTCGGCGCGGCTGTTTGAGCAGGTTCGCCACCAGGATTAAACCCACCTGGGCCGCCATTCTCTGAAGGCATAACCGGAGGCGGAATAGGCTTTTTAATTTTTCCCATACCAGGAAAAACTCTTTGCAAATCCTTCACGCTCTCAAATTTACCGAGAACCAGGATAAACAATTCTTCCCAATTAATATCTACTTGGGCCTGGGCTAATATCTGGACGTTAGCGGTAAGGATTTGCAACACCTGAAGAGCTTGTTGTCGTTCGGTAATCTCATCTACAGGTTCGGTTGAAGTAGCCTCAACCTCAACATCGACTTCACCCTGAATTTCTTCAGGAGTAAAATTTTTCCAGAAGTATCCTGAAGGTCCGGTAACGCGAATAACATCGGCTGTAACCCAATTGGCTTTGAGATGTTGTAAAGTCTTCCGACCAACTCTTTCAATAAAGTCATCGAATTGAGCAACTTTATCCTCCAGCTTTAATCCATATAGCTTTGTCCGGGCCTGTACCTCCGTGGCGGTAGTTCTGGAAGGCATGGACCCGCCACGAGCCATTTCATCAGAGCCAATCAGTTCCCGGATATCCTGCTTGATAATATTCTCAATATTGTAATCATCAGGACTAATGGGCGCATCCTGGAGAGGCTTAATAGCGTCATGGTCGTCAACAAGGATAACAGTACCGTCTTCACCGGTAGTCAGCTTGGTAAGCTCAGCAGGTTTTACCTCTGTTTCAACGGCGGTATATTTACGGTTGAACCTACGTCTATGCTGGAACATACTGGTGCGCAGCCGATCCAGTTCATACTGTTGATCTTCGATAGCGGCTGGTAATCCAAGGGGATAATTATCTTCAGGAACAGGAAGAAATTCATAACGGTCGTATGGAAAGCCTTCAAGATAATCATAAGGCCATTCTTCTTTTTCAATCAGCGGGACATGGCAGCCATGAGCGTAGAAGAAATACTTACCTGATCGTTTATCCCAAATTTCAAAACAGACAATACGTGTTAAATCTCCATACTGATCTTCGTCATTTTCCAACCAGGGGAGTTCTCCGTTAAGCGCGGAATTCTTCATCATGGCTGAAATTCTAGTGGGTTCGTATTTGCTATTCTTGATAGCATTTCTGGCTTTTTTATCGTAGCGTTCATTCTCCAGAATATCCTGGATCGGCAAGTACATCATTTCAGCACACCAACGGGCTGAATCAAGATCCTGTTCAGGAGATTCAGAGTCAAAAACAAAATTAAACGGGCTAATCCTTCTTACCCAGGGAGCCTGCTTCTTAATATAATCCCGGTATTCTATTCTCCCATTTTCAGGAATCTTATAATTTTCATCCACTTCCAGGGTAAACCCGGACTTTAAAATACCATGTCCACAGATAATGCCATCAAGCGCGGCTTTGCGAGCCTGCTTCTGCATCGCGTATTCACCCCAGCTATAATTTAAAATTTGTTCCTGGAGTTCCGCGCTGACAGTAAATTCTTCTCTTTTAGGTTTGGTGATAAATTTAGGACGTTTCCGTATCAGGAAGGGAAGCATATTCAGGACGCTGGAACCGGTAACATTAACAGTAATCTTGTCACGGGCATAGTCGGCTGACAGGGAGTCGCCTTCGGCGTTATAGGCTGACCAGTGTTTCCCTTTGTAAAGAGACAGATACCTCTTCCAAGCCTTATCTCCGTTCCAATGATTTTGCCGATAGGCCAAGGCTCGGTCGAATCTATTTTGCCAGAATTTCCCAGCGTCTTCACCCTTTGTTGGTTCCGCGTCATAGAGAATCTTAGCCATTTAAACCTCTTTCGGTGGAGTATAGCATAGAGGGCAGGATAAAAATCACATTGCCCATCTATCCCCCTGGGCTTCAAGTTCCAATTGTTGTTCGCACCATTTAAGAGAAAATTTCTTTATTGAACGTGCTTCAGGCTGCTGAATCTGATAGTACGCCCTGGAGGCCATCTGATAGGCGATCATAAAAGCAACGGCCAGATCATCATGCCCCGAACCCTTCGGGACCCCGGTACGCTTCACGCCACTAGAAGAAGTAATCTCCTGATAGTTCATCAACTGTTTGATGGTCGCGGTATCGTTCATTTCAACCAAATCCGTATTAATCGCATTACCAAGATCCGTTATCATAATGTCTTTTGTGATTACACTGGTTTTCCATCCATGCTTAGATAACTTTTTATTCTTCCTGCCAGATAAATCTTCCCGCCTATACAGCCTGGGATATTTTAATCTTCTATCCCCAATAAGCTGAGAGCCGCCCAGGATTTTATTAATCGCGTACCCGCCTTCCTCGTTGGCCTCTACACCCAGGAGCGCATCATTGAACATGACTCCCAGGTGATAGAGGAGGATGGAAAATTCATCCGGGGGTATTACAGCACAAAATACCCCGGCTTGTACTAAGTCCGGACAGCGGAGGACAACTGCCGCAGATGGATCCCCACCTTTTACGCCAAGAGCCGGGTCACAGCCGATGACGTAACTTGCTCCAGGCTGGA
>JAUUYD010000004.1 GCA_030590585.1 Spirochaeta sp. | reverse complement strand
CATGAAAGATCTAACGGTTCCGGTTATCCCCAGGGACTCAGCGGTGAAGCCATCACCCAATTCGGGAAGATCATTGCCGTGGCATGTTCCTATGATGCCCAGATATCCAACCGTCCGTTCAGAGAAGGTATTGACGGCTATAACGCCATGCTTATGATGCTCCGGGAAATGCGCAGCCTCTATGACGAGAAAGTTATCTCTGCTCTGCTGAACTCAATGTCCATCTTCCCGCTGGGTAACTACGTTCATCTGAAAAATGGAGCCATTGGTATCGTTGTTGATATCGGTAATGATCCAAGATATCCGGTTGTTAAACTTCACCTTGATGAAAAACGTCACATGTACAAGGAACAACCGATTATCAGGACTCATGAAGATGATGACGGGTTGTCGGTAACCGGAGTTCTCACAGATCAGGAAGTTCAGGATTTCATTTCCAGGGATCTTCTGCCCAGATAACTATTACTACCTGATTATACTTGACCCCGGAGGGAAGCCTTGATAACGTGGCTTCCCTATGTCAGGCAGAAAAAACAGCTCACAGGTAGACAGGATACTTCAGAAAATCGGCATCAGTGGACATCCCCGGAATAAGACTATAATGAATGAGCTCTCCATAGCCCTTGTCCATCCGGCTCAAATATCTGAATCCAGGCATCTAAGTGATGACGATCCTCTGAAAACTGCAGCTCGTTTCTTACTGGATGATTTCGAAGCTTTAACAAATGGCATGAAACGTTCCGGGAAAACGGATGAATCGGTTCAGAAAGATTCAGACAATCCCCTGTATCCCTGGTATTTACTTATAAACGCTGTTGCAGCCTTTTATGAAGGCAATCCGGCAGATATGAAAAAAAATGCCGGTTTATTTCCTGAGGGTACTGCAGTGGGAGAAATGAAGGGTATCTTTGATATTCTGGCAGGAAAGCCTTCCCTCCCGAATCCCGATGTTTCTTTTACAGAGAAAATCCGGACTAAACACAAAGAGTTGTCAGACGGCCTGGAGATTCTTGATGAAGCTGCGGCATACCCGAATCTGCTCCGAAAAGAAATTGGCCATTATATTTCGGAAATGGCTCGGGAGAGTACAGAAGCCGCCAGACGTCTTTACCATTGGGCGATGGAGGTTCTGGCAGAGGATGGTCCGATTACCGAAACTGATGAGCTGACTTCCGTTGTTCCCGGATGCGGTGAAGCTTCGAGGATTTGTGCTCTGACATCAATTCGCTACGACCCTGACAGGGCACTTCCTGCCTGGCTGCGAAGTTTGAATGCAGTGCTGGAGGGAGGAGATACCAGCCCTGAGGTTATTACAGCCAGATTGAAGATAGCCGGTGATATAATGGAAATGGCTGAAAATGACGGTACACTCAGCTGCGATGTTCTTTCTGCTGCCGCTGAAAAATTGAGATATTGCTATCCTTTGATGAAGCCGCTGCTGCCATCACTTCCGCCACTTCCGGATAATGAAAAAAAACTGCATGATTGGCTCAGACAGGCTGGAGATACGCCTGAATCAGGCAGAAAACAGAAAAAACGTATGAAACGAACAGTGGAAACCCGGGAACTCTTTTTATTCCCAAACGTAGCGAGAGAAATACCCTCGGGTATTTCCGAGTGAGTGCCGGGAAAGCATGGTTTCATACCCCGCGGCTCTGCCGCGGAACAGGGAGTCGCTTGAGCGACTCCGGGTTCCAGGGCTCTGCCCTGGGGTATGATACCATTCATTTGAGGAGGTTTCCTGATGAGTCTTGACGAGATACTCGATTTTCCCTACGACCCATGGCTGATCCTCGGTGTCCCGCATGATGTTGACGATAGGGGTGTAAAGGCAGCATGGAAGCGGGCCGGTGCCCCTGAATCCGGTATACTTGCGGATGCATATGAAATGCTCAAGGATGGATCTTCCCGCCTTCAAACTTTGCTTCTCGGCCCGGGCCCATATTCCAATGCCGGGGATGCCGCGGCTGCAATAAAGAAACGTCCGGTTTATCTTGGGCCGGGTGCATGGTACAACGAAATTTCAAAGCGCCGCCGTTCATAGTCTATAATGGGGGGTAACTCTCAAGGAGACCACATGAGCAAACAATTGAAAGTAAGGATTCTGCCTGATGGTGATGTATTAATAACCCCCAGAGGAACCCGGATTAAAAATCTTTTCCAGGAAGAGAGTTTTTTGGGTCGCCTGCCGATGGTCGCTGTAAAAATCTGTAATAAATATGCGTCACTGCAGGATAACCTTCGCGTGGATTGTACCGTGGAACCGGTCATCATTGATTCCACCCCGGGTATGAGGATATACCGCAACTCCCTGATCTACCTGTTTGAGCTGGCTGCAAGAATTACATTTCCAGACCGGAGGGTTGTTATCGGGCATTCCCTGGGACACAGCTTCTTTCATCGGTTCCGTGATAATGGGCCCCAGGCAGACAAGAAAGACGTTATTGCTGTGGAAGCGGCAATGAAAGCGCTTGTTGAACGCAACCTGCCGATTCTGCCCGATGAGATATCCTGGGAGAACGCTGTAGAAATCTTCAGAAACCGATTATACCCCTCCACATCCCAACTTATGGAAGAACTCAACGAGCCCCGTGTAGGAATATGGCAATGCGATGGATTCATTACCATACGCCATAATCCCCTGGTAGCCGACACAGGGGTACTCAAAACCTTTTCAGTGGAATTTTACCGGGGAGGATTTCTACTGCGCTACCCCCCCTCCCAGACTCCAAAGACCCTGGGAAAACAGGATATTGAACCTAAATTATTCGACATTTACGAGGAACATAAAAAATGGGGAGAGATTCTTGATGTTTCAAATGTCGCGCAGCTGAATATACTCTCCCGGAACAGGGCTCAGGCAAAGGATTTCATACAGACGGCTGAGGCACTTCACGATCGTAAAATTGCTGAATTTTCCGGACTCATTTCTTCAAAAAAAAATCGAGTAAAAATTGTTCTGATAGCCGGTCCCTCATCCTCGGGGAAAACAACGTTCACCAAAAAACTGGCGTTAAGTCTGAAATCTGTTGGACTGAAACCCCAGCTCATCAGCCTTGATGACTATTACAGGGAAAGAACTGATGTTCCCCTTGATAAAGAGGGAAAACCCGATTTTGAAGTACTGGAAGCCCTGGACATTGAACTGTTCAACCGTAATCTGGAAGACCTGTTCGCGGGAAAAGAGACTGAAATCCCAATTTTTGATTTTAAGAAAGTCGGCGGACGCCTCGAGAAGGGCCGAAAAATCTGCCTTGATGAGAATGGGATTCTGTTATTTGAAGGAATCCATGGACTGAATCCCAGGCTCACACCGGGAATGGACAAGGATAAAGTATTCAAAATTTATATTTCAGCGCTGACTCAGCTTAATCTGGACGATCACGACAGAATCCCTACAACGGACAACCGGCTGATACGGCGAATCGTCAGGGATCATCAATTCCGGGGTTATCCCGCGATTGAGACACTTAGGATATGGCCGTCTGTACGCCGGGGAGAGGAACTGCATATTTTCCCATACCAGGGTTCTGCGGATGTAATGTTTAATTCCGCCCTGGATTACGAACTGGCCATACTGAAGGTTTTTGCCGAACCGCTGCTTCGGACCGTGAGTCCTGTTGAAAACGAATACGGGGAAGCCCGCCGGCTGATGTCGTTCCTGAGAAATTTTTCACCCTTCCCTGTGGAAGACGTTCCGGAACTATCCATTATCAGGGAGTTCATCGGACGAAGCGGATTCCGTTATTGAATACGGGAACGAATTTTTTCGGCTTCATCATCCCGGCCGGCCTCTTTGTATAGTTTCGCGGCTTCCCTGAGAGCTCGGGCAGCAAGGTCAGTCTGTTCAGGATACAGATAGGGCACAGCAAGATATGCCTCTGCGGCTTCGTCAAGCATTCCCTCATCGGCATAGCTTCGGGCCAGCCCTTCCTGGGCTTCAGCTCCTAATCTTCCGGGAATATCCCGGATAATCACCTCATAGAGCTGCCGGGAACGTCCCTGACGGCCATCCATTCGATAACGATGTGCGGTCAGAAGCAGGGCCTCGGCCCTTTCTGCCGGCGGCAGTGAATCATCTTCGGCAATTTCTTCCAATAATTCCCGGGATTCGGGGGGAATCCCCGTTACACGGGCCCATGCCAGTATCAAGGGAGAAATGAGCTTGCTGTTCCCATCTGCAGTATCCATGATCTGTTCTTTGGCCCCGGTGGCAAGATCGGGATTTCCGGCAGCTTTTAAAGCTTCCGACCACGACCGGGCGGCAGCGGCCGCCCCGGGATCTTCTATCCTGCTCAGAACCCAAGCACCGTAACGCTCAGCTGCTCCGGCAGCATCACCGCCCTCCCTGAGGGCCAATGCGGCCCGTAATTCAGCACGTACGGCAATATCGGAGTCGGGATATTCCTCACGGCAGCGGTCGTACCAGAGAACTGCCTCGGCGTACATACCTGCCGTCATGGCATTCTCTCCCATTCTAAAGGGTAAATCAGCCGGCAGATCGCTTCGGGGAAACTCCCCGGAAAGGATATCGGCGCTAACCACAGCCTCATCAATACGATTGAGGTTTAAAAGTGCCCAGGCCTTCTGGTATAGAGCTTCTTCTCTCCAACTGCCCCTCTTCACCAGAAGCGCCTCATCATAGGATTCAAGAGATTTTTCCCATTCACCGGCGGAAGCATGACTCAATCCCACCCTGTATCGGGCCCTTGCCCTCTGCTCATCACTTAAAGCCTCATCAGCCGCTTTATCAAAGCTGTCGGCTGCTTTACTCCAATCCGAAACCCGGAACCAGGTCCAGGCAATACCGTAATGAGATTCAAATACCCAATCCGAATCTCCATATCGGACGGCAATTCCATATGCACGACGGGCGCCCTCATAGTTCTCATCATCATAAAGAGCTTCACCCATGTGAAAGGCCGCCTCAACACCCCACGGACCGGAGGGATCCGACTGTACAAGAGAATCAAAGATTTTTACGGCATCGGCGGATCTTCCGCCGTTCAGATAGGCGACAGCAGCTGAATACAGGGCCCTGCGGCCTTTCTCGCCGCCGTTTATCCCGCCTGCCATATCGGCAGCCTTGATGTAATGACCGGCTGCACGCACATGCTCATTCCGTTCGGTATAAACATACGCGATGCGGGATTGGGCATCGACAGCATACGGTGAGTCTTTGAATGATTCACTTAAGGCGGCGTAGTCCCTTAAAGCCGATGTTGAATCCCCATTCTCAAGAAATATCTCACCCCGGAGAAACAGATAGGAAGGTGCATCTTCGCTTCGGGGGTAATCCCGGACCAGAATATTCAAACCCCGGGCTGCTCGGTTGGATTCATTCTCATCCCGCCAGGTTTTAACAGCCAGACGAAGTGAATCTTCCCGGCGTTCATCCCCGGTGTATTCCATTCCGAAACGCTCCAGAATATCGGCACCGCGACTATCCCCTGAGTGAAGAAGTATGGTGCCTGCCAGGTACAGGGCGTCGGCTGAGATTCGTTTATCAGGTCCGTCAGCGGCCCGCTCCAGATAGGGAACCGCAGAAACGACACTATCGGTACCAAGCCAGGTTTGGGCAATATTAAACGCGGCGGCCTGTTCCTCGTCATCATCAAGAGGATTTCTGAGTATCGCGGCATACGCCGTCCTGGCATCGGCAATTCTACCGATACGCATGTATGAGGCGGCCCTTATTCTCAAGGCTGCCCCGGCCCCTTCATCAGAACCATAAGAGCGCTCATCATCCCTGAGATCGAGATAAGCCAGAGCTTCATCATCATAATGAGCTTGTGAAGCCAAACGGGCAGCTTCCAGTAATGCAAAAGACCTGTATTGTGAATTATAGACAGTTGCCAGAAAGTTACGATAATGGTCCAGCGCTGCATCATCCTGTCCCATCCGTCTGCGGCATTCGGCAATCCAGTAATCACTGTCAGCCGCCATTGGAGATGATGGATAATCGTAGGCCAGCATATTAAAGGCCTCCAGCGCTTCCGAGGGCCTGTTATCCGACAACCGAATCTGACCCAGGCGGAAAACAGCTCTGGAGATCAGATCGTAATCCCGGCCCTCGTCGAGAATGGTGGAATAGGCCTTTTCTGCAGCACTCCAGTCGTAAAGGTTCTCCCTGCAGGCACCCAGATAAAGCAATGAACGTTCCCTGTATGCGGTTTCTTCCTTTAATGATGATTGACGTTCGAAAGCAGAGGAGGCAGCAGACCAGTCCTCCAGTTCATAACGTGCCAGACCCTCCCAGTAAGCAACTCTCCGGTTCCATGCCGATTCGGGATACCGCCTTGAGAAAGAAACCAGAACCTCGATACTGCTTCTATATTTTCCATCGTTGTAATAGGCGACGGCTCCCATATAGGCTGCCGAATCAGCCCTCGTATCCTCAGGATACTCCCTGAGCAGACGGGAAAACTGGGATGAAGCGGTTTGCCAGAGGCCGTCGGTAAAGGCCTGACGCCCGCCTGCGTACAGCTGATCCGCCGACTGAGCGAACAGGGTAATACTCAAGGAGAAAAGTATGAAAAGTAGAAAGTTGAAGCGCATTCTCACCATGCCGCACAGCATAACACGGGAGTCAGCTTTCAGACATATCTTTGGTTTTTTTAGCGTCTGATTCCAAGAGCATCTTGTCGGGAAGAGCCTTTTTTCTTCTGTTTTTACGCCTGAAAGATATTTTTCCCGATCGGAGTTCAGCTGAAATAGAATCCCCATGCTCAAATCGGCCTTGAAGTATCGCTACAGATAGCGGATCTTCAATTTCTTTCTGTATCGTCCGTCTCAGGGGCCGGGCACCGTAAATAACGTCATATCCCAATTCCATCAGCATGTCCCGGGCTTTTGCATTCACATCCAGGGTGATGGAAAGTCCTGATAAACGATCCCTCACCTCGTCTATCATCAGATCCATGATTTTCATTACATGATCGTATTCAAGACTGTGAAAGACTATTATTTCATCAACACGATTCAGAAATTCAGGACGGAAAAGACGTTTTAATTCTGTCATGGCCAGGGATTTTATCTCTCCATGAGCCATGATTCCATTACCCGTCCGGAATCCGAAGCTTCCCTTATTGATTTCCCTGGCACCGGCGTTGGATGTCATGATGAGTACGGTATTCCTGAAAGAAACTTTATGACCGAAACTATCCTGCAGTTCACCCTCTTCGAGAACCTGAAGCAGCAGATTGAACACATCGGAATGGGCTTTTTCAATCTCATCAAGCAGGACGACAGAGTAGGGTCTCTTTCGGATTTTCTCGGTAAGCAATCCACCCTCTTCGTAGCCCACATAACCCGGAGGTGCACCAACCAGACGTGAAGCATTATGTTTTTCCATAAAATCGGACATATCAACCCGGATCAGAGCCTCGGCATCTCCGAACAGATATTCTGCAAGGCTTTTTGCCAGCAGGGTTTTTCCGACACCGGTGGGGCCGAGAAAGATAAACGACCCAAGGGGCCTTGAAGGAGAGTTCAGGCCTGTTCGGGAACGCCGTACTGCAGATGCTACCGACGCGATGGCTTCTTCCTGACCGATGACGCTTTCATGCAGTTCGTTTTCTATCTGAAGCAGCTTGTCCGATTCACTCTTGATAATCCGCACCATGGGAATTCCGGTATTCTCTGAAACGATTGCCTGTATGTCCTCAACTGCAATCAGGTTTTTCTCTTCTTTGAGGGTTCTCTCCCAATCAGTTTTGAGCTTGTCAATACGATTCCTCATTTCACGGACCTTGTCTCTCACCCTTGCGGCATTCTCATAATCCTGAGCGTTCACAAAGGAGATTTTCTCTTCTGTCAGATTATGAGTTTTTTCCTCAAGCTCCCCAATGGCTTCAGGTCTGGTGTTGTTCTGCATCCGTTTACTGGAACCGGCTTCATCTATCAGATCTATGGCCTTATCCGGAAGATTTCGCTCGGTAACATAACGCCCGGCCAGTTCAGCAGCTGAACGCAGAGCTTCATCGGCATATGTTACGTTATGATGATCTTCATAGCGGTTCTTAATGCCACAGAGGATTTCGTAAGTTTCTTCAATGGTTGGTTCCTCGATAATGACAGATTGAAACCGCCGTTCCAATGCCGCATCCTTTTCAATGTATTTCTTGTACTCATTCATCGTCGTTGCACCGATACACTGCAGCTCACCACGGCTCAAAGCCGGTTTAAGCATGTTTGACGCGTCAATGGCACCTTCAGCACCTCCGGCGCCGATGATGGTATGAAGTTCGTCGATGAAAAGAATTATATTTCCGGCTTTGTCAATTTCCTTGATGACCTTCTTCAGCCGTTCCTCGAATTCACCTCGGTATTTCGTACCGGCAACAAGGGCGGCCAGATCAAGACTCACCAGACGTTTACCCGAAAATATTTCAGGAGCCGTACCATTAACAATTTCCTGGGCAAGTCCCTCAACAACGGCGGTTTTCCCCACCCCCGGTTCGCCAATGAGAACCGGATTGTTCTTGGTTCTCCGTGCCAGGATTCTCATTACCCTTGCAATTTCCCTATTACGGCCTACAACGGGGTCCAACAGGTCTTTAAGGGCCATAGCAGTCAAATCCCGGGAGAACTCATCCAGGATACCGGTAGCGGACTTACTCCGGGCACCGCTGCCTTTTCCGGCAAATGCCGGCTTATCAACTTTACGTTTGGGAATCCCGGGCTTTTCCCGTTCTCCGTTTATCTCATAAACAATACCCCGGAGGATATCCACTGTAACTTTGTAAAGAGAAAGAAACGTACTTGTAGCACTACCGGGCTCCCCGGCTGCAGCCAGAAGAAAATGTTCGGTACCGATATACTCATGATTCAGGGTTGTTGCTTCATTTGCGGCGTTTTCCAGCAGCATTTTAACCCGGTTCGACGGAGGAATCTCACCAAGCTGGAATGAAGTATTTCTGTTGGGAAGCCCCCTTTCCATCTCACTGATCATTTCAGAGGTATTAATTCCAAGTCTCTGAAGACATTTGAAGGCGATCCCGCCCTTTTCCCGCAGAATGGCAAGGACAATATGCTCACTCAGCAATTTATCAGCGTGAAAGCGTTTAGCCTCTTCTTTGGCTAAATCAGTGAGTATTCGCTGGGCCCGTTGGGTTAATCCCTTGATCATTCAGTTCTCCTGTCAACAAGAATACCAATAATACCTGACGTTTATCTATCTGCCATACAAATTTCTTTTTAGTTTCAGTGCTTTCTCAGTACATCAAGGGGCCTGAGTCTGGCGGCTCTGGAAGCTGGAACGGCACTGGCTATCAAGGATAAAACAAATGTCGCAATCCCAATTAAAGCAGTGGCTTTCCAACGAATATGAATCGGGATGTATTGAAGATAATATCCTTCATCCAGAAGTTTCGGCCCCCCCCCCGGGGATGAAAAGAATCCGAGCACTGCCTCTATACCACCGATAATCTCGTTGACAAAACGGGAGACCAGCAGACCGCCGGCCAATCCGGCAAGAGTTCCCGCCGCTGAAGCCAGCATTCCCGCAAGAACAAATGTCCAGGTTATATCAGCCGGAGAAGAACCAGTGCATTTGAGAATCCCAATCTCACGCTTCCTTTCCAGGGTTAACATAATCAGTGAAGTCATGACGTTGAAAACGGCAACCAGGATGATAAGAGCCATAACGAATAATAGAATATTACGGGTATTCTCAAGGTTGCTCAGCAAATACCGGTTCAGTTCTCTCCAGTCATAAACTATCAATCGATCAGGCAGAGAAGCCCCGAGAAGGATTCGGGATTCATTCATGCCTTTCCCCGGATCGGAAAATTTGCCGCCAATAAACGTTTTTGAACTTTCAGAAGAAAGTATCGACCATCCGGTATCCAATGAAATAAAGGCCCAGGTTCTATCCAGATCCTGATATCCGCTGGAAAAAATCCCGTTTACCGTGAATCTGGAAACCCGGGGTACATACCGGCCGTCATTCAGCCGTCTTGCCGTCAGAACACGAATTTCATCACCGACTACGGCATTTAAACGTCTTGCCGCTTCCCGGCCCAGAAGTATGGAATCCGGAGCTTCCAGGTTCCAGCTCCCGGAATCGAACTCTATATATTCGGCAAAAGCCGCATCTTTGTCAGGCAGATCAGGGGGTAGCGCCCTGAGAGTGAGGCCTTCCCGGGATTCACCGGCTCTTGCCAGCCCGAACCCCTGCCTCTCCACCCATGCGGCTTCGGCAAGATGGTCGGATTCAATGCCCTTTACCGCTTCATCCCATTCAGATCTATCCGGTGTTCCCCATGAATGGATCTGAAAGTGATATGAAGAGGTTTCCCTGTAACGGGCGATAATACCCTCAATCATGGCGTCTGCTACATGATCGACAGTAACAAGAGGGATGAGGGATAAGGCAATCCCCAATGCGGCAGCGATTAAGGGATGTCCCTGATGCTGCTCCAGGCGCTGTCTGAGAAACAGCCGCCTCGCAATAAAAAACGGCCCCCTCATACCTGAATCAGCTGCCCGTCACTCAATCTCATGGTTCTATCGGCCCTGGAAGCCAGATCTGAGGCATGAGTAACCAGTATCAGAATTCTACCGGAGTCGGCAGTCAGGGAAAAAAGAAGGTCTGCAACAAGCTCTTTATGATTTTCATCCAGGTTGCCGGTCGGTTCATCGGCGAGTATCAGCTGCGGATTGTTAACCAGAGCCCGGGCAAGGGCCACTCTCTGCCGCTCTCCACCGGATAATTGTGAAGGATAATGATCCGCACGCCCTGACACCTTTACTTCCTCAAGAAGAGACATCGCCGCTGCCGACGCTTTTCGCATAGAGGAGCCGCTCATCAACCTGGGCAGCATCACATTTTCCAGGGCAGTGAAATCCTTGAGAAGATAATGAAACTGAAACACAAAACCCACACCCCCTGACCGATACGCAGTCAGGGCCTTTTCACTGAGCTTGCTTACCTCAAATCCGCAGGCATTTATATCACCCGAATCAACCCTGTCCAGCCCACCGATGAGATTAAGCAATGTGCTCTTGCCGCAGCCTGATGCTCCGACAACCGCAAGGCTGTCCCCAGGCGACACATCCAGGCTCACATCACGCAGTACCTTAAGCTTATCAGAACCGGATTCATATGTTTTACAGACCTTTTCCAGGATGACATCATTTCTATTCACTTCTGAGAACCTCCGCCGGGTTCTGACCGGCAGCTGTAGAGGCGGCCCGAACCGCCGCCAGGGAAGACATGAGTACAGCCAGAAGCAATATGGTAATTACATCCGAGGCCATCACTTCGGAGCTTCTGAAAAAAGCATCTATGGGATGAATCCTGAACGATCCGAAATTGAACAGGCTTGAAAAGGCATATCGCAAACGCCGTACTCCAACGAGAATCATATCGACATTTCCCCCTATGAGAACACCGAAAAGACTGCCGAGAATACCCCCGGTACCGCCAATCACAAGACCCTGTCTGAGGAATAGAATCCGAATATCACCGGGAGTGGCTCCCATCGCCTTGAGTATGGATAGATCCTCTACCCTCTCTGTAGCCATGCGGCGGAGAGAATTATCGATATTTACCGCTACAACGACGAGTATCAGGGTAAGAAGAAGAAGCATCATCATTTTCTCTGTGCGCAGGGCACCGAAGAAAGATCTGTTGTTCTCCCGCCATGAACTCAGCACTCCCGGAAAGCGTTTCAGTTCAGGTATCAGGGAATTCATTACTACCCTTTCCTTGTCAGGGCTGGTCAGTTTAATTCCGATCTCCGAAGTTGAGATACCAAACAGTATGTGAAGGGTATCCAGAGATACAAAGGCCAGAGAAGATTCATACTCCCGGTACCCGCATTGGAACAGGCCGGTTACCAGAAGCTCTACCTCAGTGGGAGACATTCCGATACCGCCCAGATCGAGGGCTGTTATATAATCCCCCGGAGATACTCCAAGATTCACCGCCAGTTCGTCTCCAAGAACAATACCCTGCCCGGTAATATCAAAATTCCCATCAACAATATCCATATACTTCGCCAGGGCGGCATCGTTTTCATAAAGATTCAATTCTGTCCCTCTGATGAGGGCACCGGATGGTTTGGGGCGCTTCCCGCTGAGCATGGTCTGCCCTTCCTGAAACTCCACAGTCAGAATCACTCTTGAATCAGAATTCAGGATATCCATGACGGATTCATTGTCGACTGAAGTTCCGGAAATACCGTAATCGGGAGTCCAACGGAGATGATAAGACCCTATTTCGAGTATGCTGCGGATATATCCCTGCTGCAGGCCGTTCATAATAGAGAGGATGGTAATCAGTGTAGCAACTCCTGAGCTGATTAAAACAACGGAGAATATAAAGACCAGACGACCCCGGCCCCCCCGACGGCCGATAAGGAATCTCCTTGACACCCAGGCTCTCCAGCCGAAACCTGATTTCATTTGCCATCCTCATTTATACGTATAACTTCACCATTTCTCAGGAACTCTTCCCGCCATCGTACATCACCGCGCCAGTAAATCCTGATTACCGCCTGTCCGTCCCGGAACAGCGTTTCAACCCTGTCCAGGGAAGACTCCCAGACAACCTTGCCGGCAGTCACACCGTCAATGCTCCGCGTTTCGCTTATCATCCGGTCTCCCGACCATTCCATCTCACGTACAACGATACGGCCTTCGCCACGTTCCTCCACACGAATCAGCTTCGATCCGGTCCAGAAATAATTTCTGAGCATGACTACAGATCCGTTCCGTATTGTAGTTTCCTCCAGAAGACGGCCGTTGGAATCGTAACGATTCAGGATTTCTTCATCTCCGGAACGATGAACTTCTTCTCGTAAAGTACCTTCATCATTCCTGCTCCAGGAAGATTCCTTAACAACGGCCCCGGATTTGAGGATTGTCCGGTTTACAGGCCTGCCGGCCCCATCCATATCCGTGATACGCCATTCGTCCTCTGATCCGCCGATGTGACGCCGGAAACTGCCGTCAGGATTGATATTTGTATCCGCCTCAACGTAAGTGCTGTTATCAGAACCCCCATCCACGGAAATAAAGATAGCACGGGGATTCCCATCGGAGTCATAGGCATAATCTACCCGGGATATCACAACACCCCGTACATCTAATTCTTCACGAGCCTCCAATCTTCCATTCTGACGGTAAAATACCGTTGAGGAACTTACACTGCCGTCTCGATATAGAGTTCGGGTTTCTATCTTTTCACCATGATCGATGGCCAGAGACCAGCCTGTGTTATCCGGTCCGCCGCCCCTGATGGGAGATCCCAGCATTCCGCTGGCTGTGGAGCTGTACCATTCGGTAGCACCAATACTGCCGATGATGACTGAAAACAGCAGATATAAAGAATAGAAAAATCTCTTCATCAATCACCAGCCAGCATTTCGTCCAGATATATATCCGGATCGAATGGAATAAGGTCATCCATTCCTTCACCACGTCCAAGATAGGCAAAAGGCAAATCCAGTTTACGGCTGATAGCGGCTACCAAACCGCCTTTAGCCGTGGAATCATACTTTGTCATCACCACCGCGTCGACACCGATTGATTCGTGAAAAGTTTCGGCCTGTCTCAAACCATTTTGACCCGTGGTGGCATCAATAACCAGAATTTTCCTGTAAATACCATCTTTGCCGATTCTATCCCTGATAATCCTGTCAATTTTGGAAAGTTCTTTAACCAGATTGGTTCTGTTATGCATCCTGCCGGCGGTATCCGCAATAATGATTTTATCACCCTGTGCCATAGCTGAATTGATTGCGTCATAAATAACCGCGCCGGGATCCGATCCATGATCCTGCTTCACTATACGAGCTCCAACCCTTCTGCCGTGAATCTCAAGCTGATCGATTGCCGCAGCACGAAAGGTATCACCTGCTGCCAATACGATGCTGCCTGAGCCGTTTTTGTAGAATCGGTGGGCCATCTTTGCGATGGTGGTTGTCTTACCGGCGCCATTGACTCCAAGAATCAGATACAGTGTCAGCTTCTGTGGATCCGGTGTTAAATCAGAAATTCTTAAATAAGGTTTTATAAGAGATTTGAGTTCTGCAGTCAGAACATCCCGGGTCCAGTCTCCGGAACTGCCCTTGTGATGTTCCCGCAATTCACCAACCAGTGCCACTGCGGCGGAAGCACCGAAATCCGCTTCTACAAGCAGGTCTTCCAGTTCTTCAAAAAAATCATCCGCAGTTCCGCCGCCCCGGGCCAGAAGATCTTTAATTCGGCGGCCGAAGTTCTTGACGGATCTGCCGCCGCTCTTTTTCTGTTTTTTCCATCTACTGAACATATCGCCGGTATCCTATGGCATGAGTCTTTCTTCGGGAACCCCCGGGGTGATGTGGAATCTCACTGCCGTTATCCATTAGTCGGAAAGTTCCTCTGCAGCTTTCAGGTAACGGGACAGCTTGAATAAAACATTGGTAAGCAAACCGACATTGATAGCGACACTGCCCCACATAAGCCCGTAACTGAGTTTGTATGCTTTGTAGGAGTATTCATAATCTTCCGGTGTCGTACTGTTGAAATTCATATTGGCATAGTTCTGTGAAACACCCAGAAGAATAATTGTCGGTGCCAGGGAAAATGAAAACCAGGCGATGGAATTGTTGAGCTTTTTCCTTGAGTCCTTTAATTCCTCCATGGGATCCACAAGTATGTAATCCAGGGGTACAGTCAAGCGCTCCGCGTCGGGATACAGAGGAACAGTCCGGGTTCTGAATCCCTCTTTTTCCAATGTTAAAGACACAACTCGATCCGGAAGGGTAACCGATAACGGAGCTCTCCCGAGCCAGATACTGCCGAGTCTCACAGAAGCACCGGTTGGAATTGATCTTATCAGGATTTGAGCTTGATCAGTTTTTTCAAGTTTCACGTCGATAACCCTGATTTCATTCGGCACCATCTCTTCAATTATGATTTTTGGAGCATAACCGGCAGCCGTCACTTCCAGAATCATATCTCCGGGTACCAGGGTTGAATCCGACCAGAAACCCACACCCACACTTTTTCCGTTTACAGAGATTACTGCGTCGGAAGGTTCACTTTGAATCGTCAATGAAGACCAGGATCTTCCAAGTATCAGACGTCGGGCCGCGGCACCGGCTTCGGCGGATATTTCCTCAAGCTCACTATCACCTCCGGCACCTTCCCATAGAATACCCTCCCCGGCGGAACTGAGAGCGGAAATCTTCAGTCCGAAATAATCTCCGACACGAACAATTTCACCGATGACAAGTACATCCAGATTGACACTTGTTCTAAAGGCTTCAGAAGAGGCGTTATCGCTGTCCCATATTTCACCACCCTCAGGTGGAGCAGGAAAAGTTACAGGAAGAAAATCCGGCACAGCGGCGGGATCCGGAACGGAATCCAGCCAATATCTCAGATTCGTAAACTCAAGGTCAATTTGCCCATCCAGACTTTTCAGAGTGGAAGGATTTGCATTCAGATCAAACAGCAGCTCATCCCGTTTCGAAAAGAGTTTACTTAAAGAGGAATAGGATTCCAATACTTTCAGATCAATTGATTTTTGAACAAGAATAATTTTATCTTCATCACTTAATCGGTGTGTTTTTATTCCGGATATTTCATCACGAATCAGACGAGGTATCAGCGAGGCCGCGGAGGCCAGTGAAGGATCGTTTTCCGTAGTTATGAATACCGCGATACCCACCCGCCACTCGCTATGATTAATCTCCGGCTGGGAATGCATTTTAGCCTCTTCAGCTGAATAAACCATCTGCGAAATGCTGAACATTAAGAGAAATACCGTGAAAAGAGGGATGAGACGGAAACCCTCAACCCTCATTAATTTCTCCAGCCTTCCGCACAGCCGACAGGAGCCGTTCCTTTCTAAAAGGTTTTACAACATAATCGGATGCCCCCAGGCGAATGGCTTCCAGTATTTTCTCCTGTTCATCGAGAGAGGAGCACATAACGACACGGGAACCCGGATCATCCATTTTGATACGTTTCAAAGCTTCAAGGCCATCCATTCTCGGCATTGAAATATCCATGAGAGTAAGGTCGGGTTTCCACGCCCGGCGAAGTAAAAGGGCCTGCCTGCCGTCTGCGGCCTCGGCAATTATTTCATGCCCGCCGGTCTCAAGAATATCCCGAATCAGGGCACGCATGAATTCAAGGTCATCCACGACCAGGATTTTCATTCGCTTTGACCACCCACCCGCCAGCGCAGATACGATTCTATAAAAGGATCGAGTTCTCCATCCATCACCGCCTGAATATTTCCCGTCTCATGCCGGGTTCTCAAGTCTTTCACCATCGTATAGGGATGAAAAACATAAGATCGGATTTGACTGCCCCATCCGATATCTTTCTTTTCGGCAGCACTGGATGCGCGTTCTTCATCCTGCTTCTGCCGATAGAACTCATAAAGACGGGATTTGAGCACCTTCATCGCGGTGGCTCTGTTCTTCAACTGACTTCTTTCATTCTGACATTGAACTACAATGCCTGTCTCCAGATGAGTCATTCTGACAGCGCTTGAAGTTTTGTTGACATGCTGACCTCCGGCCCCTGACGCCCGGTAGGTATCCACTCTGATATCTTCACTCTTGACTTCAACTTCAATGTCGTCTTCAAAAACCGGAGAAACATAAACCGAAGCAAAAGAAGTATGACGCCTGCCGGCAGAATCAAAGGGACTGATTCTTACCAATCGATGAATTCCGCCCTCCCCTTTCAGAAGACCATGGGCGAAATCACCATCAATCTGGAGATCAACCGACTTGATCCCTCCTTCGGCTTCCTGCATATCCAGCATTGTCATCTTGAATCCACGCTGTTCAACCCAACGTCCGTACATCCTGTAGAGCATGGCGGTCCAATCGCATGATTCAGTACCCCCTGCACCTGAATGAATCGTTACAAAAGCTGAGGATGAATCAGTTTTTTCACCGAGGAGCTGCAGAGTCCTCAACTTCTCATAGGTCTCAGAAACAGAGTTGAACGATTCGGTGATTTCATCTTCCAAACTTTCATCCCCGGCCTCATCAGCCAGAGAAAGCAGTACCTGAGCATCCTCAAGATCAGCAACCAGAGATTCCCAGGGTTCATACAGGGATTTAGTTCGTTTAATTTCCGCCAGAGTTTTTTCCGCGGCTTCGTGCTTATCCCAGAAGTCGGGCCTGGCTGTCAGATTCTCAAGCTGTTCAACTTTCTTCTTCAGTTCGAAGGAGTCAAAGACGCCTCCATGTATCAAGAATATCTTTTTCCAGTGATTTCATCACATTATGTAAATCATTCAGCATCATCAATCCTCCCGGGATGCAGTATCAGTCATTCTCAGGCTCCCGGATAATAACCCGGCGCCATCGTTTCTCACTTAAAGACGTAATCGCCACAGTTCCATCTACCGGATATTGGTAGAATCGGATTGAGTCATAAAAATCGGTGGCCCGATCCAAATCTACTTTTAGCCGGCTGAGCCTTTTATCATCCATTGATGTTGATTCAAAGACACCTTTCTGCATCTGCCGGAAGCCATATCGAAACAGTAAACCGGTAACTGCTTTCAGACTGTCTTCATTACCAAGATCCAGTACAACGGATACGAACATGCTCCTACCCTATCGATGCATCCCCCCCGGCGTCAAGGGAAGATATATGCCTTACCCGGGGGTTGGATCTGAAGGTTTCAAAGGCTTCCACCATCGGAGCCTGAAATCGAACACAATCAAGGTCGGAATCTCCGGCGGCCAGTTCCATATCGAGTGCAGCCAGGAAAAGCCTCTGGGCACCTGCCGCCCCTGCAGATCCTTTTACCTTATGTGCCAGCCTGGACACATTCTGCCACTGACTGTCTTTAAGAGCCAGATTCATGTCATCCAGGATTGAGGGCAGATCTTCCAGAGTGAAACGTATCACTTCAGATAGAAGATTCCGATCTCCGGCAGTTCGCTCAAGAGCGTCAAGTTCATCAAAATCTTTCACTATTAACCTTTCTTCTTCTCATATGCGGAGCGAAACTCATCCCAGGCCTGCTCCTGTTGTTTCGGCGAGTAATTTTTTTTATTAATTCCTGACTGTTTCCGTTTTCTGACAGCGGAAGCCATAACGCCCTCTGTTCGGGTTCTTCCAGCCCGATATGGTCTGACAGCTTCCGGGAAAGCATCAGAGGGAAGACTCAAAGAGTTCTTTTGTAAAGAAGAATCCTGACTGACAGGAGGGTTCAAAGATTGAAGGTAACTGTCATATCGGCCGAATAAGCGCAGAATTATCCGCCGCAGCCAGCTGAGGCGATGGAAAGCTTCTTCAAACATGGGTTTCGGAGACAAGTCGAACAATTTATCAGGATTTTTAAATCTGATGGAGCCAGTCTCAAAGTACTTCTCAAGGAGAGATTTAACCCTGTCCATATCGGCAATATTCAACACCTTTGAAGCATAATGAATAATCCCCTCGGAAACGATACGGGGCTTTGACAGCAAATCGGAAAGGATACTGAACTCGGCAGCAAGGCGCTCATGAATATCATCCCGGAACCTCTCCATCCCGGTAAATGCCGTAAATTTGTCTTTATTGTTGGTTCTGAGTATTCGTTCAATCATGTTCAAATAGAACGAGTTTAACTCCAATGATGCTGTTTGATGCCATAATTTGAATAAAGGGTACAAATGATCTCTGTACAGGTAATCTTCACCAACGTTGATAACCGCCGGCAATCCCGTACGACCGGTTGGTTTCATGAAATGAGTTATGAACATTTCTCTCAGATCCGGCCAATTCTCCTTGTATGGGACAAATTGCTCATCAAACTCATCCGGAGGCATGAGGAAATCCTCTTTCCTGGATATCTGGGCAAGTATGCCTTGAATAGTTTCCCTCTTTTCAGCGTCCTGCTCCCGTTGATGTTCGGCCTCCTCCAATTCATTCCGGGTAATTATCTTCAGGATTTTTGCAGCAATGAATATTTCAGGGTTGATATTTGCCCTTTTTACCAGTAAATCTTCCCGATTGACAATAATTGCGTCAGAAACCTTATTCCAGAATAGATCATCATTTTTCAATAAGGACTTCCGGAGGCTGCTGACAACAGTTCCCAGCATTCGAGCCAGAATCGGCTGCACCGGACTGTTTGCCAGGTTTGCCCTGATTTTGAACCGGGATACCTCCACCATGAGAGGAATAACTGCCGGTGTCACAATCAATGTTTTACCATCCAGATCGGGAAGAGCATACATCATAACTTCATCAATATGACTCTGTATGAAAGTACCTGATATCTCTGCCAGAGAAAGGGGCTGAAGAACATCACGGGGAAAACCTTCACGTTTTTTAAAGTCCGAAAGTGTCGGGAAGGTTTTTCTGTCGGAAACCCGACAGGCCTGCCATTGATTTTCTACAAGCCAGTAAAAGAACCTGGGAGAGTCACGGTCGGTGAGAATTATCCTGTCTTTCTCCAGCTGGCCATCTCTCATCGTTTTGGAAATAAGTCCGCAGTTTCCCTTTTCAAGATGTACCATTAAAGTATGAAGAGTTTTCTCGGCATTCAGATATTCATGACCTGCTTTCGTGAAGAACTTACTGTAGGGCATATCAGGCTCCCACATATCACAGAGCCGACTGAATAAGGCCCGATGCTCTTCCCCGAAATGACCGAGCTGAGACATGAATTCATCACGTCCAACCCTGTCCTTACGAAAATAAGCAGGCATCTCAGGCTGGTTCCTTGGGGGGAGTTTCCCGGCTCTGTCAGCACTCATCCATCATTACCCCTGTCCCTTTTTTTCTGTTCCTTCCTGGCTCTCCACTTCGGTATGGCACTGAGCAAAGTTCTCAAAATAATCATCAGGCCGAGAAATAACAGAAAGGAAGCCAATACTTTTTGCACAAATCAATGATAGCCTCATCATCGCCGTAAGACAATGTCGGCTCTCAGCCGCGATGAGAGAATTCCCAGCAGCGGTGAGCTCCATTCTTTCCGAAGAAATCCGGATCGGTGGTTTCCCGGGTTATATCACGTATAAGAAAATGTTTATGAAGATCGATATCCAGGACAAAACGGCGGAAATTTTCAGAAAAAATCAGTTTGCCCTCCGGGGTCAGATGCTTCATTGCCAACTTTATCAGCGAAGCATGATCATCCTGCAAAGACCAGTCCATGCGCCCTGATCCACTGGAATAGCTGGGAGGATCAATGTATATAAGATTGAAAAAATCATCATGTTTTCTTAAGAATTCAACACTGTCGGCTCTTATATATGTGTGAAAGGCCGAATCGAGTCTGTTTAATTTCATGTTGTCACGGGCCCAATCGAGGTAGGTTTTGGAAACGTCAACACTCACGGTATGTGACGCACCGCCCTCCGCGGCCATAACCGAAGCTGTTCCCGTATAGGCAAACAGGTTCAGAAAGCGTCCTTTCGCTGTCTTTTTCATTATATCCCTGATGAGAGCCCGTGTGGGTCTGTGATCCAGAAAAATACCGGTGTCCTGGTAGTCAATGAAATTGACATAGAATCTCATACCGTTCTCACGGATGATGAAACGATCCCTGTGGCCATCCATTTTTGAATAGGGCCGTTTTCCGTGCCTCCGGGTTTTCAGGTACAGATTTTCATCTGAAGTACCGGTTAGCTCTTTTAAAACCGATATCAATGTATTCAACCGGAGTCTTGCTGTCTCCGGGGGTATTTTCCCCGGAGGGGCAAACTCCTGAACATGGAGCCAACGACCCTCATACCAGTCAACCGCGGCATTGAACTCCGGCATATCAGCATCCCATATTCTGTAAGAAGTCGCAGAGCTTTTCTCCGCCCAGGAAGTTATGGCATCAAGGCTCCTCTGCAGGCTCTTTTTCAGGGAATCTGCTTTCGGGTCCAGCAACGGAGTCTTTACTGAAGCTTTCCCATGATCAGGTTTTTCCGATACAGGTTTTTTTGATCCTGCCATCCTGTCATAAATAGCCAGTACAAGATCCATCCCGCCGCTGACGGTGTGGAAATAATGTTCAGCCCGGAGACAGGTAGCTGAGGCTGTTTTTCTATCGGGAGCCAGCAATGCCAAACGCCAGCCGCTCTCAAGAGTCCGGAAAATGGTTCCCAGGGAGTTATAGACAGGCCGGGGGTCAGACGGAATCCGTACACCGTAAGGCGGATCGGCAAAGACCAGGCCCCTGTTCCCGGCCGGCCAGAAAGAAGGTCTGCCGGAAGTGATGTCGTGGTGCTCCAGACGGATAACATTGTTGAGCCCCGCCCTGCGAAGATTGGCACGGGCTGCCCTCAATGCGGACTCATCATTATCAAAACCCGCCATCAGGGGCATGCGTTCCAAACTCTCACCATAAGTTACCGAAGCATCATTATGGACCCTTCTCCAGAGATTATCGTTATGAAGTCTCAAACCTTCGAATCCCCAGGATTTCCGGTGAATACCCGGTGGAGCATCAACAGCCATCATCGCCGCCTCGGCAAGTAATGTGCCGCTCCCGCATACCGGATCAACAAAACCGCCCCCATCCCCGGCTATCTGCGGCCATCCTGACATGGATAGAACCGCAGCTGCGGTTGTTTCCCGCAGCACAGCATCGGTGCGTTCAAGCCGGTATCCACGCTCATGGAGAGGCCGGCCGGACCAGTTGAGATATATTACAGCTCTCCGCCCGTCCCATCGAGCTTCAATACGAATATCCGGTGTCTTTCTATCAACCGACGGGCGTGTACCCAAACTCATGTTAAAACGGTCAACTACGGCATCTTTGAGTTTAAGAGTGGCATATCTGGGATCTTTATCCCGAGGCACCCCGGTAACCCTGCAGGAGATACTCATCGCAGGGGGAAACAAATCATCCCAGGGGTAAGATAAAGCCAGTTTGTACAGCTCTTCCTCAGTCGCAGCTCTATCCGAAACGAGCTCAAAAAGAATCCTTGAGGCTGTTCTCAACTCAAGGCAGGCTTTGTAT
>JAUUYD010000091.1 GCA_030590585.1 Spirochaeta sp. | reverse complement strand
TGCTGATTCCCGCCGCTGAGAAACTCCAGAGGTGTTTGGAGGGATGCCGCTTTCAGATTGAAGAGATTTCGATATTTCTCAGCAACTTTAAGCTCCCTCACCTTATCTATCCATCGGAGTGGATTACCGGAATAGCGGGGAAGCGAAACAAGAGTTGTATTATGGGCAACCGAAAATGAAGTGATAATCCCGCTTCCCTGCCTATCCTCGGAAAGATAACCCAGTCCCGCTTTTACAGCATCCTGGGGATTTCTGATATTTACAGATTCACCATTTATGAATATTTTTCCATCCGACAATTTACGTATACCCATAACTGCCTCAAAGACTTCTGTTCTTCCGGCTCCTACAAGTCCGCCAAAACCCAGGATTTCGCCCCTCCTGAGATTAAAACTCACATCATTCAGGACACCGGGGATGGACAGACCCTCAGCCTGAAATACAATTTCATCCGAAGGTGCGATTTTTTTGGGGAAAATCTGTGACAGCTCACGACCAACCATACTCTGAGCCATTTTCTCAAGTGAAATATTGTTAATATCATCATCCAGAACAAAGTTTCCATCCCTCAGGACCATAACCCTGTCACAGATTTCCTTAACCTCTTTCAACTTGTGGGAGATATAAACAATCGTGAGTCCTTTTTCTTTCAGCTTACGCATCAAATTAAAAAGGATATTGATTTCATGGCTGGTGAGAACAGATGTCGGTTCATCCATGATGAGGATACGGGATTCAAAGGCTATCGCCTTACTTATCTCCACCATCTGTTTCTCTGCAGCACTCAAATTACTGATGTTCTCCTCAGGAGATAAATCCACCTCCAGAGATACCAGGAGAGATCGGGTTCTCTCTTTCATGGCTTCTTTATCCAGAAGTCCATTCTTCTTGCGAAGCTCTGATCCAAGAAAAACATTATTGTAGACGGTCAAATCGCTGATAAGGTTGAATTCCTGTGGAATTATACTGATTCCGATTTTTTTAGCCTCATGGGGATTATCGATTTTAACCGGCTCACCTTCAAAGAATATCCGGCCGGATGTCAATTCATAGACCCCGCTCAGGATCTTCATCATCGTTGATTTCCCGGCACCATTTTCACCGATGATGCCAAGAACTTCACCACGCCGTATACCGAATGATAAATTGTGCAAAACTTCAACTGTAAAAAAGCTTTTACAGATATTCTCGACTCTGATTATTTCATCACTCATACAAAGTATCTCTCCGGAGAATCACGAAAATGTAACCGGTTACACTTTACCATGAACCCATTGGTATGTCAATGTTTATTTCAGTTCAGCAGCCTGAAGATCCAGGATTGCTTCCAGGCGATCCACCGCCAGGACGGCTCCTCGAATCGAATGATAGTTTATTTTCCAGGAATGGCTCATATGTGTCCAAATCGGGATTCCTTCACGAGTCAAAAGTGGCCACCACTCCCCTACTTCATGCTTGATACCATGCTTCATGACGAAAGAGTGAATATATTCATAAACCTCCAGGTATCTCTGGTCTCCATAAAGCAGATAAGCATCAAGCATTCCTGTCAGGAATTCCGCCTGCTGCCAGAACTCCTTGGCCTCATCATAGACTTCTTTCCCGTCGTGAGATCCCTCGACAAAAACACCACCATATTCAGTATCTACACCAGTATTGACGGCGTGATTCATAATTTTTTCAAAAAGCTCATCATATTCATGTGGATTCCTGTCCAGAACCGCGAGTGCCTCCAGGAGAAGCCAGAAAAACTCCACGTTATGTCCATAGGATGTATTATCCAGGTTATTAGCCTTCTCCCGGGTTTCGCCGGTAAATCGATCCCAACCCCAGATAACATCAATTTTTATCTGAGGGGCTACCGACCAGTCTTTGTAGAATTGAGGAATCCCGGTCCCGAATACCGGATGCATAATCCGATCGGTCAGGAGGTCAATTATCTCATTCAGCTTCCTTTTGTGAACTTCCTTGCCGCTGCAGGAATATAGGGCCGTATAAGCCTCCATAAGATGTATGTGAACATCCAGAGTTTTTCGATCACCCCCGCCCCGGCCCCCGGGTGGCACAAGGTCCAGTCACGTTCAAACATCTCCCAATAGCCGCCATAGGATGTCTCGGCAGCATATATCTGAATCAAATTAAAACATTTTTCAGCATATTCCAGCCCGAGAACATCTCCGGAGACGGTGGTATAGGTGGACAGGGCATAGATGGCAAAGCAGTGGCCGTAGATAATCTTTTTATCGACCAGCACCTTATTGTCTCTATTGGATAACCAGTAAAACCCGCCGTAATCCGCGTCCCAATATCGCTCGATGGCAAATCCAACACCCTTTTGGGCGAGTTCAAGTCAAGTTCCATCAGAATCGTGTCCATATTTGTGAGCCAGAGAAAGTGAATATATTGTTCTCATATGAGCTAACAGAGATTTTTCATCTGTACCGGTATCATTTCCATCAGTATCAAACTGGGTCAGGTAACCGCCTTTATCATGGTCCCAGCATCTCTCAGTCCAGAAAGGAATGAGTTCTATAGAGAGTGATGCTTCATTTCTTCTTTCCATCTTTCAAGTTTCCTGGATTCCACTCACAGCCTCCTCATCAGACAAAGACATCTTAATGCAACCGGTTTCATGTTGATTTGATTTAATTCATCTGTCAACGTTCGCTGGAGATAACAGATTTATAATCATAATTATATAACATACAATAATTTATGCTATAAGAGTACAACTTAAGATCTGACAGAACAAGATTGACAGAAGAAAGTAAAGGAAATAAACTTGTTTAAATGTACCCGGTTACATTTAAGAGTGGATGCCACTGATATGGCGATGAAAAAGAAAAGAGTCACAATCTCCGATATCGCATTGGAAGCCGGTGTGTCAAAGGCAACGGTCTCCAGAGTGATATCTAATTCGCCTAAAGTAAAAAAAGAATCCAGAGAAAAAATTCTGGCTATTATGGAAAAACGATCTTTTATTCCAAATCTTATGGCCCAGAATCTGGCCGGCACACCACGGAAAACCATTGGCATTATCATAGGTGAGCTGGCAAATTTCTTTTTTATCGAGATTGTTGACGGCTTCGATTCCATCATCAGTCATGCGGGTTATACCATGCAGATATCCAGCTCCAGATGGAATAAAGAGAGAGAGATTCAACTTGTCAAACTGCTTATCAGCAGTCAGGTTGACGGGATAATTCTTGCCCCTGTACAGGAGTACTCAGAATCCATCAGGCTCTTGCAATCTTCAGGAATCCCCTTCCTGCTCATCAATGTCATTCCGGATGAAAAGGAGATCGCTTTTGTTTCCTGCGACAATCTCAAAGGGGGGGCATTAGCGGCAGATTTCATCAATAAGCTGAATCGACCCTCTAATATATTGATTACCGGTTTCCCCCATCAGTCAATTTCCCGCCGGATTCAGGGGTTCAAGGATAAACTGGAGAAACCGGAGAACCTTACCCACTATGAAAATATCAACACCCTGGAACAGGGCTATGAGATGGCTTCAATACTCATGGTTAAAAATAACCTGACCGAAACTCAAACGGCACTTTTTGTGACGAATGACAATGTTGCCATAGGCATTATTACCAGGCTGTTGGAACTGGGTATCTCCATTCCGGATCAGGTATCTGTCGTGGGGTATGACGATATAAAACTTTCATCGATCTGCAGGGTACCCTTAACGACTGTATCACAGGGAATTAAGGACATCGGAAAAATTGCAGCCCTGGAATTACTTGAAATGATACAGCATCCGGATCGTTTGGTACCGGAACATAAAATCGAGCCGCAGATGATAATTCGTCAGTCAGCCGTTATTTCCAAAGTTTAAAGGAATCCTCCATGAAAACCCTTCGTGAAATCACAGACAAGTTTTCGGATACATCCATAGCCGTAATTGGTGATACCTGCCTGGACATGTATTACTTTCTCACTGATGAAAAAAGTGAAGTCTCCGTAGAAACAGGCCTTGAAACCCGCTCTGTCTCAGGTTTCAAACATGAAGCCGGTGGAGTCGGGAATGTAGTAATCAACCTGACGACTCTCGGAGCTTCACGGGTTGATATGTAGGGCTTGCTGAAAAAGTTTTTAAGCAACCTTTTCACCTCTAATTGTAACCACTCAGCTATAGGATTACACAATATTTAGCTGAGCCTCAGGTAAAAAAGAGATCAGTCAAAGCCGTGAAGACTTTGATCCTCTGCATTTGTGCCGTTGCGAAATAACTTCTGATGCGGCAGTAATTCATCAAGCTTTCAATATTCCGGAAAGTTCCTGATATTTTCTGCCTGACCTTTGACATTCTCAGATCTCGCTCCGCCAAATTGTTCTCAAACGGGACCCCGGATTCTTTCGTGAATCGGAGAATATCCTCTCTGTAATGATCCATTCGCTCAATGAATGGTATCATACCCCAGGGCAGAGCCCTGGACCCGGAGTCGCCCTTGGCGACTCCTTTCCGCGGCAGAGCCGCGGGGTATTACACCATGCTTTCCCTGCGCTCATTCGGGAATGAACTTGTTCACTCCGCTCATTTCGCTTGGGAATAAAACACAAGGCTTTTCCTTTGGCAGGCCTACACCGTTTCCCGGTTTTCTCAGGTGGAGGATTGGCCGCATAGCCCTGCTGTATAATCTATTCATACTGATTCTCAAATGCAAGAAGGGGGGTTTCCCCAATTAAATCACCTGGAGATTTATCCACCTCAGTTTTGATATCAAGAAGAAGTTTCAACATGCTATTGGCCCATTGTTGTTCCAGGTTTTCAGCTGCAAATATCAATTCCCGAATCAGGTGGGCATTACAGTAGGAGTGGTTACAATCATATCTCTGATAAGATTTCCAGAAATCATGGACTGCAATACCTTTGAAAATCGGTAGGATTCCAATCGCCTCAAAAGCATCATGCCCTCTCTTCACATGAGGATAGAGATAGGTGTACTGCCTGCTATATCAGTTTTTCGAGGCACTATCACACGGCTTTCATAATCGTTGTCTACGCTTCATACAATATGTCACAACACTGCATGCAAGACTCACTTCCGTCTGCTCTACCAGGCTTTAACGGATGGGATTGGTTACCCACCGGGTTGTAAAAGAAGTTTCTACACTTATCTTTCTGTGTTTCCCTCCTTACGAGCTTTCATAGCGCACTGAGAATTGCTGCAGTCGAACCCTCTCTCGGTTGACACCACCAACAAATCTCCCTATCTTCCGTTATATGAGAGCCCGGCGCGGTGATTCTGCATAGGACATCGACGCAATATCGGGATTTGAATTACAACCAGGGAGTTCCAAACAGAATGGGAATCCCGCGGACTTGATCCTAGAAAGGACAGGTACCTATGAAATCTTCACCAATCGGCCTTGTAGGCCGCGGGCGGGTCGCCCGGCATCTTGGCTACTGGTTCACCCTCGAAAGCCTCCCCCATCGGCAATGGCATCGGGGAAGCCCCGATTCACTTGAATCCACCCTGAAAGCATGTGAAACGATACTCCTTGCAGTGAATGACGACGCCATTGAAGCGGTTGCAGCGGCGCATCCTGTGCTGGAACAAAAGCGTACGATTCATCTTTCAGGAAGCCGGACGATTCCCGGTATACCGGGCCTGCATCCTTTAATGACCTTCGGACCGGAACTCTACGATATCGACATTTATCGTTCGATACCCTTTGTAAGTGAAGCCGGCGGACCGGCGTTTACCGATCTGTTTCCAACTCTTCCCAATCCCGCTTATGAACTGGATTCGGATAAAAAAGCCCTGTATCACGCACTATGCGTTATGAGCGGTAACTTCACCACATTGCTCTGGGCCAGAGCTTTTAAAGGATTCGAAGAAAACCTCGGACTACCTCGTGAAATACTACTCCCCTACCTGGCCCGAACAGCAGATAATCTGAAGTTAAACCCCGATGAGGCCCTTACAGGCCCTCTGCCCCGGGGTGATATAAAAACCGTTGAGGCGAACCTCAACGCCCTGGAATCCGACCCCTGGCGGGAGGTGTACAGGGCCTTCGCCGCAGTCTACGGCATGAATCCCCCACTGGAGGTAAGCTCATGAACGTTATCGATTTTGAACAAAAAAAGAAAAGCGGTATTCCCATATCCATGGTAACCTCCTACGACAGCTGGAGCGCCCGATTGATTGCCGACAGTGATGTGGACTGCATCCTGGTTGGCGACTCGGCAGCCATGACTATCCACGGACATGATACCACCCTGCCGGTAGACACCCCGCAGATGGCCGTTCACGTGGCGGCAGTCCGCCGGGGGGCGCCTGAGGCCTTTATCATCGGTGATCTGCCCTTTTTATCCTTCAGGATGGGACTGGATAAATCCATGGAAAATATCGCCGTCCTGATGCGTTCCGGAGCCAACGCGGTGAAACTCGAAGGAGCCGCGGGGAATCTGGAACTCATCCGCCACTGCGTGGAATCCGGTGTGCCGGTGATGGGCCATCTGGGACTCACACCCCAATCGGTGAACCGCCTGGGAGGCTTCCGGGTTCAGGGACGCGGGGACGAGGCGGCGGCTCGAATCGCCGAGGATGCCCAATCCCTCCAGGAAGCGGGATGTTTCGCCCTGGTACTCGAGGCTATGCCCGGAGATACCGCAGGGGATATCGCTGCCGGTCTGGATATCCCGGTTATCGGTATCGGCGCCGGTGCCGGCGTGGACGGGCAGGTGCTGGTACTTCAGGATCTACTGGGTCTTACCTCGGACTTCAAACCCAAATTTGTCCGGAACTTCATGGACGGCGCTGCTCTGGTGAAAGGTGCTTTGAACGACTACCACCGGGAGGTATCGGCCCGAACCTTCCCGGGAGAAAAGGAATGGTACGAATGAGTGAAGTACTGCGGGACATCACTGCCGCCGGGGAAAGATTCCGGGAAATCACCCGGTCCGGCAAATCCCTGGGCCTTGTACCCACTATGGGGGCCCTCCATGAGGGTCATCTGAGTCTGGTACGACGGGCTGCCGGGGAGAACGACATTGCGGCGGTGAGTATGTTCGTCAATCCCGTTCAGTTTGACGATCCTGAAGACCTCAAACGTTATCCCCGGGATTTCCACGGCGATATGAAACTTCTGGAATCCGCCGGTGCAGACCTGGTGTTTTATCCCGATGCCCGGGATATGTATCCTGATGAATACCGTTACAAGGTAAACGAGGTGGTAGACAGCCTGCTCCTGGAAGGCAGCCATCGGAATGGCTACTTCGACGGTGTCCTGACTGTAGTACTCAAACTGCTGAATATCGCCGGTGCCGACAGAGCCTATTTCGGCGAGAAGGACTGGCAGCAGCTCAAGTTAATCCGGGGGATGGCCGAGGCCTTCTTCCTGGACACGGAAATTATCCCATGTTCGATAATCCGGGAGGATGACGGACTGGCAATGAGCTCCCGGAACACCCGGCTCAGCCCTGCAGAACGGAACCTTGCACCGGCATTTCACCGCATACTTGCCGGACCCGGTTCCCCGGAAGAAAAGGCAGCCATGTTGAAAGAGGCCGGATTCGCCGTAGATTATGTGGAAGTGCGGGAAGAAAGAATACTTGGCGCGGTTCATCTGGGTAAAGTGAGGTTGATTGATAATGTCGAAGCCTGAAGATACGAAAAATGTGGTTTTAATGACCGGAGGTTCCATCGCCGCATTCAAAGCGGCCTCCCTGGCCTCCCTGGCTGTTAAAAAAGGATGGACCGTTCAATGCGTCAGCTCCGAGGGGGGGCGCCGTTTCCTCGGGGATGCCGCCCTTGAGGGCCTTACCGGCCGGTCGGTATTGAGCGACATGTTCGAACCCGGCCGGGCCCTGGATCATATCAAGCTCGCCGAATGGGCGGATTTGATGATGCTCTATCCCGCGTCGGCCAATCGGATTACCCGGCTCCGGGCGGGGCTGGCAGACGACCTGATCGGCGCCCTCTTCCTTGCAAATA
>JAUUYD010000173.1 GCA_030590585.1 Spirochaeta sp. | reverse complement strand
GACCGGACTGAAGGGACATGGTGGTACGGGTGGTTTCACCGTCACTGGTGAGACTGTCGATGCTGATCCGAGTGAGGGGCTGGAGATTCAATTCCATTCCCCCGGCGGATAGTTTTGCCCGGGAACCGAATCCGGTGGAAATCATGGATCGGGTGGAAACGACCTGTCCGGCCGACACCGCTGTCCATACTCCGCCGGGTTCTTTAATTTCCACAGATCCGGAAAAACTGATGACGGTAACCTCAGCGGCTCCCAGCGCAATCGCGGCAGAGATCAACAAAAACATGATTATGGCTCTTTTCATTACATTCACAACATCCTCCATTTACAGCCCTAGAAGCTCCAGGACCAGTCAAAACCCACTCGATACAGAACCGGGAAATATGGCTCAATCTCGGAATCCAGGGTAATTGGATTTCCGGGGTACAGTACACCGAGGTTGAGATCCCAGCCGAAATCGGCTTTCGGGCGCCAGAAGAAACTCAACAGACCTTCCTGCCCCAGGAAATGCCCCTCAGTTGTAGAGCTGGGTACCATAAGTGTTGAAACAGGCCCAATGGCGGTCCTCAGGAAAGTGGTTGTCCTGAGCTCCCAGGAAAACGTATCCGAAGGCCGATTACTGTAAAAGACTCCAAGAGAGGTCTGATTCCCCAATTCAAATTCTACCACAAATCCCTGAGTTGACACGATTGAGACGGGAAGATATTGAGAAAGTTCGTTTCCTGTGGTTTGCCCGAGCAGATAAAAGTCCCGATTTCCCCATTCGTCACCGGTTGATCCGATAATATCCACACCAAGTCGGGAATGGGAACCCGGCAGCCAGGAAAGCCCGAGACGGCCGATTCCTCCAAGAACTGTGGCGGTACCATAAGTGCCGTATTGTCCTACCAGGGTTAGATCGTATAGAAACGCTTCACCGAGAAATCCCCGGGAATACAGTTCCATGTACATGGAATTGAAACGATTATTCTTATATGCAGCCTGATCTTCAACACTGGTTAAGTCCTGCACAGCCAGGAAAAATGCTGAGAGATTCAGCCAACTTGCCGCGCCCGGCATGTCCCAGGCCAGATATTCCATCATTCTGGGGGTTACCAGCGTATCAGTTCGCTTGATGTCGGTCGCAGTCATGAAATAATCGGAGCTTGCATAGTTACGGAAGGCCAGACCGGTATAACCGACACCGGCGGAGAATATATGCCGGCCGATATCAACACTGAAATCGATACCGTCGAAGGGGGCTTCAACAATCAGTCCCGCCGGATCGACGACAAGCTGCCGGCCGGCCTTGTAACCGAACATTCCGGAATTCCCGTAAAAATTCAATTTCTCCAGAATGGGAAAAATCGTGTAGTAGAAACCATGATAGGAGAACTTCAGATCGGTGGTAATTCCGAAAAGTACAGCATTACTGAAACCGACACCGCCGTCCACCTCCATGTTCGCCGCCGGACTCCATCTCCCCCGGTACCAGATTCTGGCGTCATCTTCGGAAAATAAACCGAATGAAGAGCCTGCAATTGCCGGAAATTCGAGATTCAGATCCAGCCGGGCACCCCAGGTCTGGTCGTAGGCGCTCAGTGAAAAGACGGGGATCAGAAGTAATATCAGAATAGCTGCGGCCTGTAGTTTTTTCACATCTCACCTCCTGCTGCATCTTCGCTTACATAGGTAATCCCCGTCAGCACCTCATAGGGGTGCATGGAACGGGTAGGATAAAGGCTGGATGGTTCAACATATCCCAGAAATCCGGCTTCAAGGGCCGCATAGCGTGGAGCCCCGGTTGCCGAGTACATCCCCCCCCCTTTGACACCGTAGCTTTTAAAGAGGGCCAGATAGAAGAGTCCGAGGCTCACCGAATCATCAGGGGCCTTTTTCGATACATGCTTGCCGAACTCCTGATCGAGACCCCATGCATACCCATCATCAGGCTTTGAGTCCATCGGCAGCTGTCCCGAGGCCTGAGCCACAAGAAGCAGGGTCGTTGCCACATCGGCTTCTTCCCTGTCCAGAAATTGATCAATGAGTTCGTTGGACTGACCCCAGAGACTTACTGTGAGGATTACCAGAATCGCGATAATTACGATTTTCTTCATATCTTGCCCTCTATCAAATAAATAATAGTTTTCTCATAAATGAATTTCCAACATAACAATCTCTGAAACCCGATCAACCGGCTTAATAAAACACGGTATCATACCATACTTTCCCGGCATGCGTTTGGGAATGAATTATCCTTTGGAGAAAACACCTGGCGGCCTGAGTTCTTCAAACCAGATGAGAAAGTGTAACAATGTGGGGGGGCACTTGCCGTATGGTCTGTGATCGGATTTAATATTAAATCATAGAGGCCCCGGTTATGTTGGAAATCATCAAAGATGTACTTAAAGCAGAAAAAGAAGCGGAATTGCTCATCACTCAGGCAAGAGAAGAATCACAGCGTCTTCTGGCCGACTTCGATCAGGATGAGCGGGAACAGGTACAGAACGCCCGTAACGAACAGAACGAACGCGCCGCTATTCGGATATCGCAAATAAGAAAGGATGCTGAAGAGACATCGCAGCTGCGGGAAAAAGAGATTAGTGAAAAATCGGATCGATTCCTCGAAGAGCAGAAAGAATCTCTAATCGAAGCAGCTAATTCCGTGATAAAACTCGTACTCGAACCCCGATCGATAAAAATTATATGAAAAGCCCTGTCTCAACTTACGGCTTCCTGAACGCAAAATTGCGGGGGAGAATCAGCAAGATGATTTCCGAGGAAACCTTCCGGCAGATGGTGGAAGCCCGATCTTTTGAAGAAGCAATACATGTTCTGAACACTACTGGTTATGCCTCAGCGGTAAGCACATTCGAACAGACAGGAGATTTACTGATGTCTGAACTGGAAATTGAGCGCATCCAGCAAAGCGTCCTGCAGGAAACCGATCGGTACACACGGCAATTCACCAATGCGGCTATCACTGCATTTACGACAATGGTTTTCTTACGCTTCGATCTGGCGAATCTGAAGAACGCGCTGCGTCTGTGGTACGAGAGAATGATCCGTGGACGATCCATTGAGAGTAAATTGCCCTACCTTCTCAGAAGTACAGGCGTTTCTGGAATATCCCTGGAATCCATTGTAAATGCGGATTCGATTGAAGAGCTGACGGCACTTACATCTTCCGCCCCTTTCGCATCCGTTATTGATACAGCACTGCCCCTGGTTGTAGAGGAACATTCGATATTTTCCCTCGAAATTGCTCTGGACCGTTGGTACTACGCATCGCTGAAATCTTCGGCCGAAGCCTTGAATACACGAGACAAGACGATTGCCGAACGCCTTATCGGCATCGAAATCGACACCGTTAACGTGAACTGGATTGTCCGAAGGCAGGCATTCTATGACGGTATGGACAGAGGAGCCGGTATAACTCTCCTGGGCGGCGGTTTATTAGCGAAAAGCAGTGTCCTGGAGGATGCCTTGTCGTCAAATCATCCGGCCAGGCAGCTGTCTCAATTATTCGGGGATCGAATAGGCCTTCCCACTGAGCTGCCGTCGCAAAATGAGGATGATCATGCCGGTTCAACAGCCCGTTCGCTGGCATTCCTGGAAAAACTCCTGAAACAGCAGCTGCTGTATGAATGCCGTCGTGTCCTCGGAGGCTATCCGTTCACCATCGGTGTGGTTCTCGCCTATTTTGCACTCATTCAGCAGGAAGCCCGCCGTATTATAACGGTTCTCAACGGCAAGTATTATGAGATGGCCCCTCATCGCCTGGAGGCACTGCTATGATTTTCACCGGAAGGATGGTGTATCTGACGGCTGTAACTCTTCAGGATTATTCGGGAGAGCTGTCAGGAGAGCTTTTACGTCTGGGCCTCATGCATTTCGTGGACATCAGGACCATCGATCCTGTCTTCACCGACGAGAGTGCCATTACAGTCCAAAGAGAAGAATCCACAGCCCGAAAAAACGCTTTGACGGCCGCACGAAAGCGCATCGAAACGATACTGAATGTCGGCGGCTTCCCTCGTCCTACTGTGGGTAACAACGAAAAAAACAGTAACGATCCGGTTGATAAGGACAATATTGATCGAATGGCGGAATCATTCGAATCCCGAATCGACAAAATACGGGAAAGTCAGCGGCATCTTCAGCAACAGATAAACAGGCTGGAAGACGTCCGTCGCCACATGGATGATACCGAGGGCGGGCGTTTTCTGGATACAGGAGGCATCTCAAAAGGCGGCGCTTTCCTCCATGTTCATACCGGTTCGGTTCCCCTGGACAGACTTGAATCCCTGGAACAGAAAATAGCCTTGTATCCGGCGGTGCTCAGCCGCGTCGGCGAGACAGGCCAACGCTGTTTCGTCGTTGTTGTAGGAATGAAACGGAACAGAAGCGACCTTGAGAAGATTCTCAAAAACCATGATTTCAATCCACAGGATATTCCTGAAGCATCCACCGGAGAAACGACACGTGATTTAGACACGAAGCTTTCCTGTATGAAAGAAGAGCAGAAAGAATATGCGAAGTCAGTTGCTGAACTGGTAGGTAAAAGCCGGAGGGAACTTGAGCATGCCTGGAGAAACTTACGTGTCCGGGAGCTGCAGCGATCCATCGAGAGTCGTTTTGCTGAAACCAAACGGGCTGTTGTGGCCTCGGGATGGCTCCCGGAATCCACTAGAAAGGACGTCCGGACAGCCCTGCTGCGAGTCACCAAAGGTCATATTTCCCTGGAATGGCATGAAGCTGAAGAGTTCCTGAACAGAAAGGAAAACCATGAGGCGGCGCCCCGAATTACCATTCCCAGCCGATTGGCCAATCCGAATTTCCTCAATCCTTTCCAACGTCTTGTAACCAACTACGGCATACCTGCCTACGGTACCGTCGATCCCACAATTCTGGTTGCCATAGCCTACCTGGCTATGTTCGGCCTGATGTTCGGCGATGCGGGGCATGGACTGGTACTCATCCTTACCGGCCTGGCAGGACAGGCATGGACTCGAAAACGAAAAGGGCTTCCGATGCCGTCAGGCGGCATGGCTTCATCAATCCCTTTCCTGTCCCGGCTTATGCTGTGGTGCGGTCTGGCTGCCGTCGTTGCAGGTGTTCTCTTCGGATCGTATTTCGGGATGTCCCTCCTGCCGTCTATCTGGTTTAATTATCACGGTGTTGTGGCGGGCCACGTCGAGGCAGGTCCTGTTCAGAGTATTTTTGATATCCTTCGTATCACGATTTTCTTCGGAATCACCGTCATCGGACTGGGTCTTTTCATCAACTGGGTTAACCTGGTCAGGCAGAAACGCTGGTTCTCTCTGTTTTTCGACAACTCCGGCCTGTTAGGCGGAATTATTTACGCTGCCGGTATTATTATCTCGTATAAGTTCGCCTCATCAGGGTTTAAGGATCTACCCGATAACCCCATTCTTTTTTGGATTATCATTGCATGTGCCATGATACTTTTCCTCAAGGCACCGTTGAAGGAACGAGGAGGGAATCCCCTGTGGTGGCTGATGGAATGGATGATAAGCCTTCTGGAAATCTTCTCCGGATATCTGGCAAATACCCTTTCTTTCATGCGTGTGGCTGGACTGGGCATTGCCCATGTCACCTTGATGATTGCGTTCTTTCAGATTGCAAAAATGGCCTCACCGGAAGGGTTCAATATCTGGGCCATCTTGATAATGATACTGGGGAATGCCCTGGTTATTGCCCTTGAGGGTCTTTCCGCAG
>JAUUYD010000301.1 GCA_030590585.1 Spirochaeta sp. | reverse complement strand
TCCATGAGTTACCATATAGCATTTGTTCTCTTTACATATCTGGTAACCTGGCTGGCCCTTACCGGGCTTACGGCGCTTCTTGGTATGGCCGGGCAGATTGGTAAAGATCTGGCCGCCAGTTTCTGGGGAATTGCTTTTATCTTCTGTTCATTAGTCGCGCGTCTGGTTCGGGGGATAATTACCGGAACCGGTATCGGTTATACCCTGGATGATGCCACCTTTACCCGTATTACAGGTTTCAGTATCGATTTGATGATAGCCTCAGCCCTGGCTGCGATCAGCTTCCTGGTGGTTAAAGAGTTCTGGATTCCCATACTGATAGTGTCCACTGTTGGCGGTCTTATCGCGTTATTTCTGGTTCCCTGGATGGGATCCCGCACTTTTACCGATCATGCATTTGGAAGAACCCTCATCATTTACGGTGTAGCTACCGGAACATTGGCATCGGGATTGGCACTATTACGTGTAATCGACCCTGAACTGAAAACTCCTATTGCAGAGGATTATATGAGGGCGGCGGGAATTGTTTTTCCCATGGCCATACCTCTGATACTGATTATTCCATTCCCGGCTTATGCCTATACCCGGCAGGATCCCATGTGGCTTTGGCTTGCAGGTGCGGGATGCCTCTTTTATGTGATTCTCTGTACAGTCGGGTTTCTGGTTCTTCGGCGCCGGGATGTCAGCGGGAAGTACTGGGCCCGGCCACTTGTTGCTGAGAACCAGGAATCTCCTTCAGTTGACCTCAGGGAGCAGCAGGGGTAATAGGGATTGCAAAACTATATCATTAACTTATCAAACATGATAAGTTAATGATATGAAATGGGAATCATTGCTTGAGTCAATCGGTGATGAGCCGATTTTTTCCTCAAAATTACTGATGGCTGGACAAAGATCCAACACTGAGGTTCAGCTCCAACTATCAAGATGGCGTAAGTCGGGGAGACTCATTCAGCTCAGACGGGGCTGGTATGCACTGGCTCCTCCCTATAGAAAGGCGGAACCTCATCCTTTTTTTATCGCCAATCAATTAAAAAGAGCTTCCTATATCAGTCTGCAGTCGGCGCTGTCATTTTACGGAATGATTCCGGAGTATGTTCCGGTTATTACCAGCGTAACGACCGGTCGTCCTGAGGTTCTGAACACCCCGGAAGGAACCTTTCAGTATAAGCATGTAAAAAATGCCTTTTTCAGCGGGTATCATGGCATTGAAATTGCCGGTGATAAAATTGTTTTCATTGCAACTCCGGAAAAAAGTCTGATGGATCTGATTTATCTTACTCCCGGTAGTCAGTCCCTGGAATATCTACAGGAATTACGGCTTCAGAATGATGAAGTTCTTGATATGGATAAGATGATGGAAATGGCTGACGATTTCAGAAGTGCTAAATTGATTTCTGCAGTAAAATTGCTGAGACGAATCTTCCCGGTGGAGGTGTACAGAGATTTATGAAAGAATACCTGAAACAGCTGATCAATGAAAAACCTAATCAGCTGTTAAAGAAAAATGTCATCCGTGAATATCTGCAGGCAAGGGTATTACAAGGCTTACAGGACAGTGATGTGTTCTTAAATTGGGCTTTTCTCGGAGGGACCGCATTACGTTTTCTTTTTAATATTCCCCGGTATTCTGAAGACCTTGATTTCTCACTCATCAGGCCTGAGCAGGGATGTGAGTTTGAGAAAGCACTCAGAAAGATTAAGACTCTGTTTGAATTGGAACAGTATGATATCCAAATCAAGGTATCTCCTGAAAAGACAGTTATGTCAGCTTTTTTAAAATTTCCGGGTATCTTATATGAAATGGGAATCTCTCCGCATGAAAATGAAGTCTTATCAATAAAGTTAGAGATAGACACCAAGCCCCCGAAGATGGCGAATATTTCAACAACAATTATACGACGTTTTGTTACGGTTAATATTTCTCATTATGATAAAGCATCTCTTCTGGCCGGAAAACTGCATGCCATATTATCCAGGCCTTATACCAAAGGTCGTGATATTTACGATCTTATCTGGTATTTATCTGATAGCAGTTGGCCTTCTCCAAATTTTTCTTTTTTAAACTCAGCTTTGGAGCAGACAAACTGGGGTGGTGAATCTGTAAATCATCATAATCTGACTGAGATTCTTTATAACAGAGTTTCCGATCTTCAATGGAATAAGGTTCAAGACGACCTGATGCCCTTTGTAGAGCGGCAGCAGGATTTGAGTCTGGTTACCAGAGAAAACTGCCTGAAGTTAATTGCCGGGAAAAAGTTTTAGTCTGGGTAATTACCTCTTACATTTGAAGCATTCAGAACCGAGTGCCTTGACAGCAGTGGTACAGTGATCAATAATGCTCGAATGATCATATGAACGTAAGCGAACAAATGATCATACCAATCCGTTCGGAGATCCCTGTGACAGAAACTGACTTGATTTACAAAATAGCCTCGCTGTATTACGAGGATAATCAGACTCAGCAGGAAATTGCCAACAGGCTTGGGATATCCCGTATCAAGGCTTCCCGGCTCCTCCAACAGGCAAGGATAAACGGGACAGTTGAGATTTCCCTGAATAAGCCGAAAGGGAACTTTGCCGATTTGGAAAATCGCATAGCGTCCAAATGGCGGCTCAAAGAGGTAATACTCTCATCCTCAGAATCAATGAAAAAAGAAGATATCCTCTCACAGCTTGGGAAGGCTGCTTCTGAATATGCTCAGAGAATTATCAAAGGGAACGAAACAATCAGTCTGACATGGGGCAGTACTCTCTCTGAGTTTATTCAGAACCTGCCTGGAATGGATTTCCCGAATCTGAAGATTGTCCAAATGCTCGGAGGACTTGGTTCGCCTGAGGCAGCCGCACATAGTTCAGATCTTGTCAGGAGGTTTTCGGATAAAACTGGTGGTATTGGAAGATTCCTCTCAGCTCCGGGGGTGGTTACATCCCTGGCGGTTAAAGAGGGGTTGCTGAAAGATCCGCATATCATGGAAACCCTGGAACTGGCCGAACACGCCGAACTGGCCTTTGTGGGAATTGGCTCACCAGCTTCTGATTCCATGCTCATGAGTCAGGGAACGATTGTCTCCCGGCAGATACTGGAAGAACTTAAAGCTGCCGGTGCTGTGGGGGATATCTGTTTGCGGTTCTTTGATGAAAAGGGCCGGATTATCAAACATCCTATTAACGACAGGGTAATCGGCATTGAAGCCGACAGTATTCGAAACATTCCGAGGGTGGTAGCCATAGCCGGAGGGTCAGAAAAAACACTGGCAGTGCGTGGTGCATTAAAAAGCGGACTGATCGACGTATTGATTACAGATTATGAAACTGGAAAGAAACTTTTAGAGGAGCAGTCGTGAAATATTTATTGGGTATCGACTTCGGTACCGGCGGCGGTAAAGCCGCTATTGTCGATGAGAACGCAGAAGTTCTCGGTTATGGATTTGAAGAATATGAAATCATCACGGAAAACCCGGGTTGGTCGGAACACAATGCCGATGAATACTGGCACGTTGCCTGCCGTGTGGTTAAGAAAGCTGTTGCTGAATCCGGAGTCAACCCAGCGGATATCAAGGGTATTGCCCTCTCATCGGCTCTTCCCTCCATGGTGATGGTGGATAAGCAGGGTAATCCTCTGGCCAACGCCTATAACCTGATGGACCGGCGGGCCAAGAAAGAAGTTCAATATTTACGTGATTTAATCGGTGAAGATGAACTATCTGCTATCACTCAGAATCGCCTTGACGACCATCCGGCTCTGGTGAATCTGCTCTGGGAGAAGAACAACCGCCCGGAAATCTTCAGCAAGATTTATAAAGTACTCACCACAGATGGTTTTGTCCGGATGAAACTGACCGGCACTTTCAATGCCCACTATTCAGCAGCCCCCTTTTACGGTGTTGCTTACAATCTGAAAGAGCGGAAGTTCAACACAGATATTCTTGATAGAATCGGTATTTCCGAATCAATACTTCCAGAACTTTTCAGATGTGAGGATATCGTCGGCAAGCTGACTCCTCAAGGGGCTGAACAGGCCGGGTTGGTACCGGGAATTCCCGTAGCTGCCGGTCAGGTGGACTGTAACGCCGGCTGGATGGGAGCCGGTGCCATTGAACCCGGTGACACCCAGATGAATCTGGGCACCTGCGGTAACTTCGGGGTGATCCACAATGGCAGATCCTTCGATTCTTCAATGATCAATTTCTCGTATACCACCGACTCGGAGAAGATGTATATCACGGTTCCGACAACCACAACCGGCGGTCAGCTGATCCGTTACCTCCGGGATAACTTCTACACCTGCGAGAAGGACAGTGAGAAAGAAACAGGACTCAATACCTATGAGC
>JAUUYD010000236.1 GCA_030590585.1 Spirochaeta sp. | reverse complement strand
CCGCCTGAAAGGAAGGGATGACTGGTGCTTTCCCGGCGGCGGCAGAGAATCCGGTGAAAGTATGGAAGAGAATGCCCGCCGGGAACTCATGGAAGAAACCGGTGCACAGGATTACGACTTGTATCCCCTGGGTGTATACGGTGTCAGTCATTATCAGAGGACTAACAGCATAGAGCAGCATGAGAGATTCAGCTGGGGCGGGTTATACGCCGCGGAAATCCATTCATTCGGCACCATCCCCGATAATTTCGAAATCGCCGAACGTCGGTACTTTGAACAATTCCCTCTGGAGAACGCCCGATTCCCGGACATTATGCCTGGAATGATGAGGTGGCTGGAAGAAAATATGATCCTTTAGCCCTTTGGAATTACCTTCCCGACATACGGAAGATTCCGATGCTTCTGGGCATAGTCAATGCCGTAACCGATTACAAATACGTCGGGTATCTTAAAACCTACATAATCAACTGGAACCTCTGCTTCCCGGCGGTCGGGTTTATCCAGAAGAGTGCAGATACGCAGGGATGCCGGTTCACGAAGAAGGAGCATCTCCCTCACCTTGGACAGTGTGTGACCGGTGTCAATAATATCCTCAACAAGAATGACATTCAAACCACGGATATCTTCATCCAGATCTTTATTGATCCGGACATCCCGGGATGAATTCATCTCATTCCCGTAGCTGGATACCACCATGAAGTCCATCTTGGCTTCCAGATTGATACCCCGTGCCAGATCCGAGAGAAATACAACTGATCCTCGAAGAAGTCCTACAAGAACAATATCTTCTTTTCCCTGATAGTCCTTCTCAATCTCCGCGGCCATTTCAGCTACCCTGTAGGCGATATCCTTTGCGGAAATCAGCTCTTCAATCGTGTATTCCATCGCTACCCTCTTTTTAAGACATTGTATCAAGACAACAGCCGATTGCGAAGAAGCCTCGACTTAACTAATATTAGCTGGCTTAATTTCAAAAATCGTACATTTTTAAAAATATTACAGGAGCCGTAATGGACCCCAGAATAATCTATACAATTACCGACGAGGCGCCTATGCTCGCCACCCGCTCTTTTCTTCCGGTAATCAAGGCCTTCAGCAGAGCTGCCGGTATTACAGTTGAAACCCAGGATATCTCTCTTTCAAACCGTATCCTTGCGGCATTCCCCGACTTCCTGAGTGAGAAACAAAGAGTTACCGATGCCCTTGCCGAACTGGGAGAACTTGTCCAGAAACCCGATGCCAATATCATCAAACTTCCGAACATCAGTGCCTCAATCCCCCAGATTCAGGCTACGGTTAAAGAACTGAATAATAAGGGATTCCCTGTTCCCGAATTCCCCGAAGATCCGAAAAACGACACAGAGAAGTCCATACGAAGCCGATACGATAAAATTAAAGGCAGCGCCGTTAATCCTGTTCTCAGAGAAGGCAATTCCGACCGCCGCTCTGCTCCGGCAGTAAAGCGTTATGCCCGGAACAACCCCCATCCCATGGGGGCCTGGTCGCCGGACTCAAAAACCCATGTCTCCAGCATGGAGAGCGGGGATTTTTACGGAACTGAGAAATCAATAACAACAGAGAAACCTACATCCTTCCGCATTGAATTCGCCGGAGAGGATGGAAGTGCTCAATTACTTAGAGAGAAAGCTCCCCTGGAGGCCGGTGAGATACTGGATGCCGCGGTGATGAGCCGCAAAGCCCTGCGGAGTTTTCTGGAGAAAGAAATCAAAGACGCGGCGGCGGGGAACCTTCTATTCTCCATTCACCTGAAGGCCACCATGATGAAGGTGTCCGATCCTGTTATCTTCGGTCATGCTGTTTCGGTGTTCTTTAAAAGGGTTTTTGACAAACATAAAGATACCCTGGACAGACTCGGAGTAGATCCCGACCACGGGATGGCAGATCTGGAATTAAAAATTACCGCCCTCCCCGCCGATGAACGGGCAATAATTGAAGCGGATATCAAGGCCTGTTACACATCAGGTCCGGATCTTGCCATGGTGAACTCCGATAAGGGAATAACCAATCTCCATGTTCCCAGTGATATCATCATCGATGCTTCCATGCCCGCGGCCATCCGCGCCTCAGGAAAAATGTGGGGACCCGACGGTAAGGAACGTGACATGAAAGCGCTAATCCCCGACCGCTGCTATGCCGGGATCTATAGAACCACAGTCAATTTCTGCCGGGAAAACGGGGCCTTTAATCCCGCTGTCATGGGCAGTGTTTCCAATGTGGGTCTGATGGCTCAAAAGGCTGAGGAATACGGGTCTCATGATAAAACTTATCTATCTCCGGGCCTGGGTGTCGTCAGGGCTGTGGATGAGGCTGGTAAAACCTTATTGGAACAGCCGGTAGAAAAAGGTGACCTCTTTCGGATGTGTCAGACAAAGGATGCCCCGATTCGGGACTGGGTTAAACTGGCTGTCACCAGAGCCCGGGCCGCAGGCTCCCCTACCGTCTTCTGGCTGGATGAGAACAGGGCCCATGATGCTCAGCTCATAGTAAAGGTCACTGAATATCTTAAGAACCACGATACTTCCGGACTTGATATCAGCATTATGGAACCCTCAGAAGCCTGTTATCATGCACTTAAACGTGCCAAAGCCGATAAAGATACCATTTCAGTGACCGGGAATGTCCTCAGGGATTATCTGACTGACCTCTTTCCCATCCTGGAACTGGGCACCAGTGCAAAGATGCTCTCTATTGTTCCTCTGATGAACGGCGGTGGACTCTTTGAAACCGGTGCCGGCGGATCGGCTCCCAAACATGTGCAGCAGCTGGTAAAGGAAAACCACCTTCGCTGGGATTCTCTTGGAGAGTTTCTGGCCCTCTCTCAGTCCTTCGAACATCTTGCAAATACCTTTAACAACAAGAGAGCCCGGCTGCTGGCAAAAACCCTGGACAAGGCCACCGGAGAGCTTCTGGAAAATCGTAAATCCCCATCTCGGAAATCAGGGGAGCTTGATAACCGGGGAAGTCAGTACTACCTGGCCGCGTACTGGGCCAGGGCCCTCTCGGAGCAGGTGGAGGATGATGAATTAAAAGAGCGATTCACAATACCCGCAGGTGAGCTTCTGGAGAACGAGAAGTCCATTGTTGAGGATTTGAACAAAATCCAAGGTTCGGCGGCTGATATCGGCGGTTATTACTTACCGGATTCAGCAATTGTGGACAAGGTAATGCGCCCCTCCACATTGCTGAACAGTATAATCGACTCGATTTAATCCGGGGCCTAACTTTTAAACTCGGCCACCAATCCCTGTATGGAGGCCTTGGCATCTCCAAAGAGCATTCGAGTATTCTCTCCAAAGAACAGCGGGTTATCCACGCCGGCGAATCCGGGGTTAAGTGACCTTTTGAACACGATGACGGTTCGGGCCTTATCCACGTCGATAACCGGCATTCCATAAAGTGGTGAACCCTCGTCGCTCCTGGCGGCTGGATTTACAACATCATTAGCACCGATCACCAGGGCAACATCCACCATCTCAATGGTGGGATTCACATCATCCATCTCCCGAAGCTGATCGTAGGGAACATTGGCCTCGGCAAGGAGCACGTTCATATGCCCGGGCATTCTTCCGGCCACAGGATGGATACCGAAGTTCACCTCGGCGCCATTTTCCTGAAGCAGGGAAGCCAGTTCCTGTACGGAATGCTGGGCCTGGGCAACGGCCATTCCGTATCCGGGAACTATCAGGACATTCTGAGCCGCTTCAAGTATGGGATAGGCATCTTCAACAGATACCGGATTGGCCTCTCCGGTAACTCCGGCGCCCTGCCTGGTTCCTCCCCCGGCACCGAAGCCGCTGAAAAGCACATTCGCCAACGACCTGTTCATGGCCTTGCACATGATGTTCGTCAGTATAATTCCGCTGGATCCCACAAGAGCACCGGAAACGATAAGTACGTTGTTCTTGATGACAAATCCGGCGGCACAGGCAGCCATACCGCTGTAGGAATTGAGCAGGGATATAACAACTGGCATGTCGCCGCCGCCGATGGGAATAACTACCATAACACCAAGCATCAGGCTCAAGGCACCGAGAATAATCAGCACAGTGTAGGGAGTCAGAAACGGCAGCAGGTCTGTTGAAACCAGCAGAATAGAGGCGAGTATGAGTACCACAACCAGACTGTTCACCACCTGCTGGCCGCCGTACAGTATGGGCTTGGAGGTCATCTTTTCAGAAAGCTTGGCCCAGGCAATTAAAGAACCGGTGAATGTTACCCCGCCGATAAGCACAGTAACCCCGATGATGGCCAGATCGTTCCAGGGAGCCGAAGCAAGAGCGCCGGCACTGTAGAGCCGCTGAAACTCAACCCAGCCTACCAGAAGACTGGCAATACCCCCGAATCCATTAAAGAGAGCCACCAATTCCGGCATTGACGTCATGGCAACCATCCTGGCGGCCAGGGCACCGATAACCGAACCTGCCGCCAGACCGACCACTATCCAGGGCCAGTGAATCAGGTTATCCGAAGCCAGGGCGGTGATGATGGCCAGCAGCATGCCAATAGCCGAAATCAGGTTTCCTTTCCGGGCCGTTTTCGCTTTGCCGAGCATCTTGAGCCCGAAGACGAAGAGCATGGCTGATACGATGTATAAAAGATTGACCAAGGACTCAGGCATAACTATTTTTTACCCCCGGTGAACATACCGAGCATGCGGTCGGTAACCAGATAACCGCCTACGACATTGATGGCGGCAAACATAACCGCAAGGGTGCCCAGAACGGTACGCAGAACATCGTCCTGAACGTTCCAGGTACCCAGAAGGCTGATTAAAGCACCGACAATAGTGATTCCGCTGATAGCGTTGGAACCGGACATCAGTGGTGTATGAAGCTGGCTTGGAACCTTGGCGATGAGCTCAAAACCCAGAAAGGTAGCCAGAACCAGAACGAAAAGCAGCATGATACCCATTAGTT